>JAYGDG010000454.1:0-9921 GCA_046583015.1 Pirellulaceae bacterium
CGACGCTCTTCCGATCTCGTCCTGACTTACCGTCCAGTGGTGGCGACTGGGCAACTCCCGGTTGCGTTGACAGCACAAGAAAGCAGAGTAAGACTGGCAAAATCAGTCCACTCCTGCTACGAGCTGCTCTGGCGGTCAAAAACAGTCGTCTCGTAAGACTTTGAGTCCACGGTCGACAAACAAGCAATGAAGAACACACGGGATTGCGAGCCTCATAAAAGGAAAAGAACGTCCCATCCAGTTAACCAACTGCTACAATTCTAAGCATTCCACCGAGTGCTAAACAGCTCCGGGATCTTGAATTTGACAACTTGTGGACCACAAATCAAACCCGCTAACATAGATCTCTGACCAGCCGTCAGACTAGCTTGCAGTAACTGATTTACCCCATCCCGGAGGATGGTTCTACAACCATGACTTCTGACTTCACCCAACAACAAAGTGGCGAAGCCCAGCGTCAGGCGCAACAACTGAGCCTGCAAAAATCTCAGCCGCCGACAAACGTCCCGGGCTATCAACTGGATCGATTCCTGGGTAGCGGTGCATACGGCGAAGTTTGGGTTGGGACTGACCGCACCACTGGTCGCCAGGTCGCTGTGAAGTTCTATCTTCACTCTGGCGGTCTGGACTGGTCACTGCTCTCGCACGAAGTGGAAAAACTGGTCTTCCTTTCTGCTGATCGTTACGTCGTCCAATTGCTAGACGTCGGCTGGGATGCTGAACCACCCTACTACGTGATGGAATATGTTGAAAATGGCTCGCTGGAAGACTACCTCAAGCAGAGCGGAACTATTCCTGTCAGCGAAGCCATGGAGATCTTTCATGAAATGGTGATTGGCTTACTCCATGCACATGACAAGGGAGTGTTGCACTGCGATCTCAAGCCTGCCAATATCCTGCTTGACCAGGACCGAAAACCAAGACTCGCCGACTTCGGACAATCACGACTTTCCCATGAACAGACTCCAGCCCTGGGGACCCTCTTCTACATGGCGCCTGAGCAGGCACACTTGGAAGCTGTTCCGGATGTTCGTTGGGACATTTACGCCCTAGGAGCCATCCTCTACCGAATGCTAACTGGAGAGCCACCACACCGTAATCCACAGGTGATCCAGGAACTGGATACCGTGGGCGGACTCGACAAACGCCTGGCCAAGTACCGGCAATTGATCAACCGTCAAACAACAACCCCCAAGATTCCCAGGCAGGTAGGCCTGGACCGCAGCCTCACCGAAATCATTTGCCGCTGCCTCGAAGCAAATCCAGACAAACGGTTTCGAAATGTTCAAGAAGTGCTCCATGCCGTGGAAACGCGCAAGCGCAACCGCGCTCGCCGCCCCCTGACCATCTTAGGCATCCTGGGGCCCATGTTCCTGTTGGTCATGATGACGGTTTTCGGCAGTTACTGGTACGGTCGCACCACCCAGGAAGCTCGCACCGCCGTGCGTGATCGAGTTTACGAAAGCAATGCCTGGGTCGCTAAGCATGTTGCCCGTTCGATTGAAGAAGAGATTGCCCGTTATTTCGAGGTCATTGAATCAGAAGCAATTCGTCCTGACTTCCTGGAACATTTCGCCGAAACAGAAAACCTGCCAACCCTGGCAACTCTCTACAATACGGCAAACGATGATCCCTCACTGGCAGATCAACGGGGTCTTTTTATCGAGGACCAGGACCGCCACCAATTGCGAGACTACTTGCGGCAGCGACTCGGACAACGACTCAAGAACCTGAAGCAGAATCCGAACAGTCCAAAATTTGCCAGTCTCTTTGCTCTGGACCGCCGGGGAACCATCCTGGCCGTCGCCTATGATCAAGCAGTCACCACGCGCAGTGTCGGCAAGAACTACTGCTTCCGAACCTATTTCCATGGAGGTAATAAGGACCAGCCGCGTGACGTGCGAACCCCTGAAATCAAACCTGTCAGCCAAACTCACTTGTCAGCAGTCTTCCAGAGTACCACCACGAAAATGTGGAAAGTCGCCGTCTCGACACCCATTTTTCGCCAAGAGCAGGGAACCCGCAAAGTGGTCGGTGTCGTCGCCCTGACAGTCAATCTAGGTGATTTCGCTTACCTGCGAAACCAAAACCGTCAAAATCACTTTGCCGTGCTCATCGACGGGCGACCAGGAATCTTGCAAGGGACTATCCTGCAACACCCGGCTTTTGATGACGGGCTGAATCAATCACTCGAGGCTGACCAAAAGTACTTTCAACTTAAGCCAAAACAACTCGAGCAACTGCAGTCCCAAACTCACCAGCTTTACCAGGATCCGGTCAGCCAGTCTCCAAAAGGGCAGGCGTACCAGGGTGATTGGATTGCCGCCATTGAACCGGTCCGCTTGCCTGACGAGCCACAGTTTCCAGAAAAAACCGATACAACACCACGAAAACTCATGGTGATCGTACAAGAAAGTGAATCGATCGCCACCGCTCCCGTGACCCAACTGGGCAGCCAGTTACTCTCGGAAGGAATCCTGGCAATCGTCATTCTGAGTCTGGCTACCGGCGGACTGTGGTTCTTTGTCATTCGCTCAACGGGAGAACCGCAAGTTGCCGCAGAAGACCAGATGGCTGTTCAGGATACGGCTCCGGAAAGCCATGACCTGACCACGATGGCTGCCTCTTCCGATCAGCCGCCTCCGTCTTAATCAGCCGTTGAGAACCAGGCTGGCTTCACCCGTTTAACAGGATCGGACGCAGCACTTTTCCATGCACGTCCGTCAGTCGCCGTTCGATACCATTGTGGTAGTAGCGAAGACGCTCGTGATCCAGTCCCAGCAAATGCAGAACCGTGGCATGCAGATCATAAACCGTGGCAACTTGTTCCACGGCACGATGGCCAAAATCATCGGTCGCCCCGTAACTGAAAGGCGCCTTAACTCCTGCACCTGCCAGCCAGGACGTGAAGCCGGCCGGATTGTGGTCCCGACCACTGGCACCCTTTTGGAAAGTGGGCATCCGTCCAAATTCTGTGCACCACACAACCAGCGTATCCTCCAGCAAACCTCGCTGTTTGAGGTCGCTGAGCAGAGCCGCTGTCGGTTGATCAAAGACCGGTCCGTGCAGTGAGTATTGCTTCTGCAACTGCTTGTGTCCGTCCCAGTTGCTGACACCCTCTCCACCCGTCTGGTAAGCACCGTTGAAAAGCTGCACGAACCGCACCCCCTTCTCCAGCAGGCGACGGGCCAGGATGCAGTTGCGTCCATAAGCCGCTTTCAAGGAATTCTCCGTGTCATCGGCTCCGTACATTTTCATGACGTGCTTCGGCTCCCCGGACAAATCGCTAACCTCCGGTACACTCAGTTGCATGCGGGCTGCCAGTTCATAGCTGGAAATCCTCGCTGACAATTGCGAATCCTGCGGAAACCGCTTGAGATGACGTTCGTTTAAACGTTTGAGGAAGTCACGTGTGGCCTGGTCTGTCTGCCGGCTGACACCGTTGGGAACCGCCAGGTTCCTGATCGGTTTAGCCGCATTGAAGTCGGTCCCCTGGAAAGCAGCTGGCAAGAAACCGGGACCCCAGTTATTCACGCTCGACTGCGGTGTCCCGCGGGGATCCGGAATCGCCACGTAAGCCGGCAATTCCTGGTTCGCCGTTCCCAAGGCATACGTTACCCAGGCACCCATGCTGGGAAAACCATCGAGTGTAAAGCACGTTGACATGAAGTTCTCTGCTGGACCATGCGTGTTCGTCTTACTGGTCAGGGAATGAATAAAACACATGTCATCGGCCAGTTCCCCTAGCTGAGGAACCAGGTCCGAGATCATCTTGCCGCTCTTGCCTCGGGGCTTGAATTTCCAGGGACTCTGCGTAATCGCTCCCTGCTCACCCTGGAAGGTGATCAACTTTTCCGCACCGGGTAGCGGCTTGCCGTGCTGCCGGATTAATTCAGGCTTGTAATCGAACGTATCGAGATGGCTGCACGCCCCCGAACAAAAAATAACCAGGACCTTGCTGGCAGCGGCGGGAAAATGAGAGAGGCGGGACGCATGCGGCTGGGCAGCATCGATTTTGGGTCGTATCAACGGTTTTCTGCCGGTATCCGGTCGCGGCGGCTCCCCTGCCAGTAAACCATCCTGGTTAAGCAAATGAGTTAACGCGATGCTGCTCAACCCTAATCCCAGGTCGCCAAGAAAACTTCGGCGATTGAGTAACTGATAGCCGCTCATCTGCTGGTTGTTGGACATAACTGTCCCTTGTCTAAGAGGCGAAGTCTGATCGGCAGTAGTTTTATGGAATAAGTACAAACTCGTTGCTATTGCTCAAGGCGCGACAGAAGGCTGTCAGCCCGTGTTGACGCACAAAGGCAACCGAATCTTCCCGTTCAACTTGAGACGGCTGGCGGCCAAAACAGTGCAGAAAGGCAATCTTTACCTGTTGTGTAACATCCTGAGCGGCTTCACGTTCTAGTCGCTGCGAAAACATTTCCGCCTGCTGCAGCACGAATGTACTGTTGAAAAGATTTAACGCCTGCAGTGGTGTCGTCGATCGACTGCGCTTAGGCATCACCTGGTTCCCGTCCGGGCAATCAAACAAGCCGAATACGGAGTCGAGTTCCTGACGCACCTTGGTCATATAGATCATGCGACGCCAGTCCGCCGGTCCATAGTTTTTCTTGGGAAAGTAATGTCGGACGTTTTCTGGCTGCACCTCGAAACCACTGAATCCCGGACCACCCATCGATGTATCCAGCGAACCTGCCACAAACAGCAACGAGTCACGAATGGCCTCGGCTTCCAAGCGCCTGGGCGGGAACCGCCAAAGCCACCGACAATCCGCATCCACCCGAACCGCTTCAACCCGGGGTGCGCTCTGCTGACAAAAGGTTGCCGACGTCAAAACCAGTCGTTGTATCTGTTTCACGGACCAGCCCTGGTCCATAAACTCGCGCGCCAGCCAGTCAAGCAGGCGAGGATGCGATGGCCGTGCCCCATTAGTTCCAAGATCACTGGGGGTAGTCACCAGTCCCGACCCAAAATGATAGTGCCAGAGTCGGTTGACCAGCACGCGGGCAGTTAGTGGATTATCCGGGCTGACGATCCAATCAGCAAACTTAGCACGTCGCTGTTGCTCTAAGGCATCACTCGACAAAGAGAGCGTGCCGAAAAACTCCACCGTATCCGGATTGACTTGTTCACGTTTTGCCAGGGGTTCGCCACGGTAAAGCCGGTGCGTTGGTCCCGGCTGTTTAAAGCGGCCGGCATAAGCCATGACCGGCTCTTGAAGCTTGGCAAGCTGACGTTGTGCGGCCTGCAAGGAGGCCAGCATTTGTTCACCTCGTCGAACGTCCTCAGCCGGAAGGTGGTCAAACTGATATTCCACTGCCGAGGCAGCATTGACGTGCAACGGCAATCGGTCCTTTCCCGTTGCTACCGTTGTCCACTTGTCTGCTTCCACAGAGACTTCAATCTTGTAACCAGTCGCCAGTCGATCCCGGTACTTCAGCTGGCGGTCACGCCCCCATTCAATCCGGTCAATCAAAACCGTCTGCGGAAATTCGATCTGGACCCAGCCTTTACCCGGTTCATTGGATATCCAGCTGTGACGGTTCCCGTGCTGCCCGTCGTTAATATGCTTGAGCTGATGAATCTTGTGACCGGGCAATGTACTCGAACAAGTCGCCGTTGATCCCCGACTCGCTAAAGCAACATTCTTTTCACCAGACCAGATCTCCAGTTCATCGATGCACGGTTCGCTGCTATTGGTCTCCAGGATGGTGAAACGAACGCGACGCGCCTGGAGCGGCTTAATCTTCTCGACATTCCGCTGGAAATTCACTGCAGGCCGAAAAGCCGGTTGCCGCAACTGGGGCACTTCCTTCAGGCCGCCCGGCACCGATTCAAGTAAAACCACATCCGCCGTAATGGCAGCACCCGTTTTTCCGCCACGCAGGATCAACACACTTGACGATCGTAACTGGTGAATACCCGCATCATGCAAACCGCTCCAGAGTGCTTTTCCCGGCACCTTGCCACTGCCGTCTGCAAAGCGCTGCTGGTCAACCTCCGCAATCAGCTGTTGATCCTTAGACGTCTCTAAATCTCCATCCGCATCCAACCAGTATTGCGCATCAGTCGTGTGCGACTCATGACCCGCCCCCCAGGAAATCCATACTCGGTAACGCCCGGGTGCCATCAACCGGTATCGGAAGACATCCTTGCCCGGCTTGTTTGTCCACCAGGTGTAGCGCCCTTTACTGATATTGGCAACCCAACCCGGGCCACCCGGGTCACTGCGGTGACCTCGCTCCTGGCCTGCTGGATTCGTTCCCTCGCCCCGCTTGGTAACCAGCACTTCTACACCGGCCTGGCCCGTGGGAGTAACCATAGCATCGTCAATCAGTTGCCACTGGCTGGAGGCCGTTCGCACGTACGGCTCCAACTGTTTCTGAAGCTGAGCAATCCGTGGCTTCAGTTGCTCCACCTGCTGCTGCTCTTGACCCCCAATCGATAGTGGCCTATCTGCATGCTCAACTCCAGCAAAAACAGCCTGTACCGAGTAAAAATCACGTTGTGTGACCGGGTCATATTTGTGATTATGGCAGCGGGCACAACCAAGTGTTAAACCGAGGAACGTCGTTCCCGTCGTGTTGACCATATCGGCTAGCTCGTCCTGCCGCTGGGCCAACGTTAAATTCACATCGGGACTCTTAACAAGATCATAAGGACCTGCCACCAGGAAACTGGTCGCCACATCTTGTCCGTAGGCATCGCCCGCAATCTGTTCCTTAACGAACTGCTGATAAGGGAGATCCCGATTGAAAGACGTGATCACGTAGTCACGGTAACGCCAGGCATGAGGCCGCTCACGATTCGTCTCAAATCCATGGGTCTCACCGAAACGAACCACGTCTAGCCAGTGCCGGGCCCATCGTTCCCCATATCGTGGGCTGGCCAAAACACGATCCACCAGCCGTTCATAGGCAGCGGGCCGTACATCGTTAACGAACTGTTGCACCTGGGCCGGTGACGGCGGCAGGCCACCGATCACCAGGTAGAGCCGCCGTATCAGCGTGCGACGATCTGCCCTTGCCGAAGGTTGTAATCCCTGCCTGCGCAACTTCTCTAGTACAAAAGCATCGACTGGGTTTACGCCCCAACTCGCGTCAACAGCAGGAACTGGCGGCTTTCGTATAGGTTGAAACGCCCAGTGCCGGGCAGATGACAAGTCACCCGAACCACTGCCAGGTGCTGTTTTGGGCCATTGCCATCCCTGGTCAATCCAGGCTCGCAACTTCCCAATTTGCTGATCCGACAATGGCGGCCCCTGCGGTGGCATTTTAATATCTTCATCAAGTCCTGCCACGACACGAATCAGGAAACTCTCTTGACTCTTTCCCGGTCGTACCGCCGGTTCACCTAGATCACCGCCACGCAGTAACAGAGCGCGAGAGTCCAGTCGCAAACCGCTTTCCTGTTTCTCAGGACCATGGCAACGATAGCAATATTTGGAGAGTATCGGGAGAATGTCGCGTTGGTACTCGATCTTGCCCTTGAAGGCTGGCGGTAGCTTGTTGGCTGGCTCAGCAGCGAACGACACTCTCTCAAAAACAACAACCCACACCAGGACCAGGACAACCCATGGCAACCAGCCGAACTGGCTTAAACGGGGCAGCGGAAATGATCTTACTTGCCTGCTCATCCGTTCTCCGTGACAACACTGGACCCACATGATCTGACGCAACACACAATCCATTATAAACCAGCCATTTACCAACTGCAGGGCTTACGTGTGACCACTGAAGCTGGCCTCCAGCGGATTACCGCACGACGAGTGGCAGTGGCCAAAGGCAACGATCAGGCATACAATCGTGTGGCTTTTGGTTATTGTCCCTACCCCCCTGGTTCAACACAATGGCTGATTTGATCGCACAAGGAACGGAGCCCCAGCATCGCTGGCGACACCGGTTACCGGAGGATCAGGAAATCGTCCTCGGCCGGCATGGGGATCTTTGGGCGATCCCATGGGATTCTCATATTTCTGCAGCGCATGCCTCCCTTTGCTGGCAGCAAGGACGGCTGGCTGTCTCCCAACTGGTGGAGACTCGAAATCCTATTTTTTTCCGGGGCCGTAAAGAAAAGCAATTTCAAATCAGTATGGGCGAACATTTCGTCATCGGGGCAACAACCTTTTCCCTCGCCGATGAAAAACTACTGCTCTCCATCAACGAACCGTTGCCCGCTACCGAAAAGACCTTTTCAGCCCAGGATCTGCAAGCGATCCGTTACCGCAATGCAGACCAGCAAATTGATGTGCTTAGCGAGCTGCCGAAAATCATTTCCAGTGCCGAAAACAACGATGATCTCTTCGGCCAACTAGTCAATCTCCTGCTTCAGGGAATTCCCCGTGCCTGTGGAGTTGCCCTGGTGGCCGCTGATCCGAATCAGTCGTCGGACACCACCTCCTCACCCGAGTCGATTCAGGTCATGCACTGGGATTCACGGTCCGGGTCGGCCAGCGATATCAGGCCCAGCCAGCGGTTAATCTGGCAAGCTACCCAAACGCAAAAAAGTGTTGCCTATATCTGGGCAGGAAGGCGGGATGACAATCAGCCCACGTTAACCGCCAGTGAAGACCTGGACTGGGCCTTCTGTACCCCGATCAACAGTCCCGCCTGTCCCGGTTGGGCTATTTACGTCGAAGGCAACTTTGAACATCAAACTTCCCTGGGATCAGAAACATTTCATCCGCAAGCCCTCCGCGACGAAATGAAATTCACCGAACTGATTGCCTCTTCACTCGGCAACTCCCGGCACCTGGAAAAACTAAAACGCAACCAGGCCGTGTTTGGCCAGTTTTTTCCTGCCGTCGTACTCGATGCACTCAGTAGCCAAGATCCGGAGCAATACCTGGCCCCGCAGGAAATTGAACTGGCCGTTCTCTTCTGTGATGTACGAGGGTTTTCCCGCAGCTCGGAACTGGCTCGTGATGACCTGCTGGGACTACTGGAACGTGTCAGCCAGGCACTGGGCGTGATGACTCAGAACATCCTCGCTGAAGGAGGGGTGGTCGGTGATTTCCATGGAGACTCGGCGATGGGTTTTTGGGGCTGGCCCTCTCCGCAACACGATAGCAGCAAGCGGGCGTGCCTGGCTGCCCTCAGTATTCGCC
Source organism: Pirellulaceae bacterium (assembly GCA_046583015.1). Taxonomy (GTDB): domain Bacteria; phylum Planctomycetota; class Planctomycetia; order Pirellulales; family Pirellulaceae; genus JAZADA01. The sequence goes on from JAYGDG010000454.1 coordinate 9,116, forward strand.
AAACCTTTGAGCAGGCAGCTCGCGATACCACTCATCCACTGCACGATTTTCACGTCGGCATCGGAATCGCTTCGGGCACAGCCGTAGCAGGAAAGCTTGGCTCCGCCGACCAGGTTAAGGTCACTGCCTTTGGCCCTGTCGTCAATTTGGCTGCCCGCCTGGAAACCATGACCAAGACAATCGGTGCCAGTATTCTCATCGATGAAACCACCCTGGCCGCCGTTCAGCAGCAACCGTCCCACGAGGTCGAGATGAGATTTCGTCCGGTTGCCCAGGTACAGCCGTTTGGATTGCAGAATGCACTGCAAACTACCGAATTACTGCCCGTGCTGGCAGACTATGGCCAGCCCAGCGACAGTGATTTGGCAGCTTACGAACAAGCGCGCAAACAGTTTCAGGAAGGGGCCTGGAAAGAGGCCCAAGAACTACTGGAAAAAGTCTCTGATCAGGATCCTGTCAAACCATTTCTGCTGGACTACTTGAAGAAACACGGCCCCACCGCGCCACCGCAATGGAACGGGACCATTGTCATGACCAGCAAATAGGGGCTGCGAAAACCACTCCCAGCAAACGTGTCTACAAACGCCAGCTAGTCTTTCAGGTGGACTCGACTGCCCACTTTCTTTAAGGCGGCCAACTGCTTGTCTTGAGCCGCATCACTTAACGGATTTCCCTGCAGGTAAAGGTGCCAGAAGGGAGAAAAACGCTTTTCACCCGCACTGTCTTTTTGAGCCATCTCAACGAGCACTTGCAGGTCTGTCACTTTGTTGTTGTTCAACAACAGGTAACGAAGCTCCGTCAATCCC
>JAYGDG010000509.1:0-10289 GCA_046583015.1 Pirellulaceae bacterium
AATGCTGGGACTGTCAAGATTGGCAAGGTGAACATCGATGAAAGCCAGGGCATTGCTCAGCAGTTTGGTATCTCCAGCATTCCCACGCTCATGGTCTTCAAGGGTGGCGAACCGGTGGAAACGCTCGTTGGCATGAATTCCAAGAGTCGCATCCAAGAGGCCCTTGACGCGGCCAAGTAACTGGTCTGTGGGATCAGTTGGTATCCATCAAGGTGAGCGCGGGAGCGATTTGTCGCAATTTGGCGGCCATGAAACGCTTGACGTTGGTAGTGGTGCGCAGTTTCAGCGCGTGCTCTAGAATCGCCTCGGCTTGTGGCTTGGTAATCCGACCTAGTAGCTCCTTGATAGAGGGGATAAAGGCAGGACTCATACTGAAGCTGCGGAGCCCCATGGCGAACAGTAGCACGAAGGCACGAGGTTGGCCTGCCATTTCTCCGCAGAGTGTGACCGGCATATTATTTTCTCGGCAAACTCCGATAACGCTGTGCAGCAATCGCAGTACGGGCGGAGACAAGGGCTGGCAGAGGTGACTGACCTTGGGATTATCACGATCCGCTGCCATCAGGTACTGGATCAGGTCGTTGGAGCCGATGGAAACAAAATCGACCGCCCGCAAGATCGAATCAATGGAAACGGCTGCCGCGGGAACTTCGACCATCATTCCGATGGACACTGGTCCTATTTCCTGGCCCGCTTCCAAAAGATCCTGGCGAGCCCGCCGTACCATACCTCGCACACGATGCATCTCTTCGAGAGTCGTGATCATGGGGAACATCAGTCGCAGTTCGACCCCTGCCTGTTCGGCTTGTTTGGCGGCTCGAAAGACAGCACGCAGCTGGCTAGCGAAGAACTCCGGGTGTTCAAAGGAGAGTCGAATACTCCGCCAGCCCAAAAACGGATTAGCTTCCTGGTGAGTATGACCCAGGTAAGGAACGGTTTTATCTCCACCGATATCGAGGGTCCGGATAGTTATTTTTTTACCGGGGCTGGCGGCGATGACTTCTTGATAATACTCCAGTTGTTCTTCTTCGTCGGGGACATCAGGATGGGTTAAATAGAGGTACTCGGTACGAAACAGGCCGATGCCATCAGCTCCCATCGCGGTGGCCACCTTGGTATCTTCTAGTCCGTTGATATTGGCTAACAGCTCGACTTCAAGCCCATCGGCAGAAACAGCTCGCTGATCTCGATTGGTAGCCAGTCGGTCTTGCAGATTGATGAACTCACGTTCAAGTTTTGCGTAAGCGCTACGGGTTTCTGCATCGGGATTGACGAGCACATGCCCTTCGCGGCCATCAACGATGACGGTATCGCCGGTGTTGACCTGCGACAGCATTCGCGAAACGCCACAAACAGCGGGAATACCTCGGCTACGTGCCAGGATTGCCGCGTGGCTGGTCTGGCTACCTGCCTGGGTCACAATCGCCTTGATATCTGCATCCCCCAAGGCGATCCCATGCGAGGGCAACAACTCATCAGCAATCAAGACCAACGGGCCCTTAAGAGCGGGTGAATCTGATTTCAACACATCACTCAAATGAGAACTGACACGGAGTACCACATCGCGCACATCGTTGACGCGTTCTTTCAAGTAACTGTCTTCGGTTTGTGCAAAGAGAGTCGTGTATTCTTCCATCAACTGGTGTAACGCTGCCTGTACGGTCAGTCGATCTTCTGTCACCCCAAGACGAATTTTTTCCTGGAAGGCACGATCCTGCAAAATCGACTCTTGCACAGCGAAAATCGCTGCTTCCCGCTGACCGACTTGTTTTTCGACTTTCATCCGCAGCGCATGGAGATCGGCAGCGGTTTGATCGCGGGCGGCCTCAAAAGAGGCCAGTTGCTGGGTAATTTCTTCATCCTCCAGCAATTTTGTTTCCGGATTCACAAAGATCTCATGGATGCAATAGGCTTTGCCAACCATGACACCGGGTGAAACCGCAATTCCCTTGAGCATCTTGATTTTCCAGACAAGTTCCTAGGAGTTGATGAATCGGCGCCCGAGCGAACCAGATCGGTTGTGAATAATCAGTGGCCTCATTATACTAAGTCCTTGCCCGGAGCGATTGTAGGCATCCCATCTGTGCAAGATAAGTTATTTACTGCTTACCGTTTATAGCGGGTTAATGGATGGAATTCTCGTTACTCGATCGAATCCTCGAGCTGGAAGAGGGAGTCTCAATTCGAGCTGAATTGAGTCTGGCCGGTACCGAGAGCTACCTGCAGGATCATTTTCCCCGTTTCCCGGTGATGCCAGGCGTGTTGATGCTCCAATCGATGCTCCAGGCAAGCATCTGGTTGGTTCGTAGAACTGAGAATTTTGCTCATTCCGTAGTCCACTTAAGACAGGCTCGGAATGTGAAATATGCTGATTTCATGGCACCGGGTCAAAAATTGACGATCGTGGCCACGATCCTCAAAGAAGACGAACAAAACACGACCCTCAAGACTACAGGAGAATTGAACGGGCAGATGGCGGTCAACGCGAAGCTCATTTTGGAGCGCTTTAATCTGGCTGACCGCTTTCCTCAACATGCTGAAAGTGACGCTATTGTTCGTCGGCGAGCGAGGGAACAATTCGAAGCACTGTTGGATTTGACAACCAGCCCATCCTCAAATTTAACCCAATAACGGCCCGAATTCGGGAAACTCGATCTGGATTTAAACCTTACATAGACGGTAAACTGGCCGTAGCAGGAATCCGATCGTGCAATTATTCTGGAAAGCTCCAGAGCGGTTCCAGAATCGACACATTCTTGGCACAATAGAGATTATCGGACATCGTTAATATTGACAGTGGAGATTACAAGCAATGGCACCCACCAAAGAAGAAGTCAGCCTTAAAGTACAAACAGCGCTGGTTGACGCATTGGCAGTAGACGAAGACGAAGTAACACCCGAGGCTACCATGGTGGGTGATCTCGGTGCAGAATCGATTGACTTTCTTGACATCGTGTTTCGACTTGAAAAAGCGTTCGACATCGAAATCCCTCGTTCGGAGTTATTCCCCGAAGACATTCTCACCAACGCGGAATACGTACAGGACGGGCTCGTGACCGCACGTGGCCTCGAAGAGTTAAAAACAAGAATGCCGTTTGCCGACTTGACGAGATTCGAAGCAAACCCAGCGATACAAGATTTTGGAAACTTGTTAACCGTCAGTGATTTGTGTCGCTACTTGGAAAGCAAGGTCGGTGCGACTGATTAAGTTCGGGCGACTTGTCACCACTTGAATTGTCCGGGACCCTGATTCCAGGTCGCACTTCTCGTGCATCCCTTGTAGTGATCCGCACAATGCGAAGTTGAACGCACGAAGTAGAATGGCAATAAAACAACGTCGGCAAATAGAGTAGTGCTCATGCGATGGTTTTGGATCGATCACTTTACTGAGTTCATCAGTGGCACCCGCGCTGTGGCCATCAAGACCGTCAGCTTATCGGAAGATTATCTGCACGATCACATACCCGGTTTCCCCTATATGTCTGGGGCACTAGTCATCGAAGGTTTCGCACAGTCCGGTGGACTGTTGGTGGGTGAAGCCAGTGGTTTCCAGGAACGAGTCGTGCTGGCCAAAGTGACCCGTGCCGAGTTTCATGAGATTGCCCGACCTGGCGATACGTTAACCCTGCAAACAAACGTGGAAGATATTCGACCAACTGGCGGGTTCATCACGGGAACCTGTCACATTGAGGATCGTTTACTGGCAGAAGTCGAGATGGTGTTCGCCAATCTGGATGACCGTTTTGATGGCGTAGATCAGTTCATTCCCGAGGAATTCTTGAGCATGCTGCGGATTCTACGAATGTACGAAGTGGGTCGCAAACCGGATGGCAGCCCCCTGGACATACCGCCCCACCTGTTGGAAGCTGAAGAACTGGCCGAACGCCAAATGAATGGATAATGCAGGCATTACTTTGCACAAGGCTTTGAAAGCATGAGACGACGAGTCGTCATCACCGGTATTGGCACCATCAACCCACTCAGTCAAGATGTGGAAACACTCTGGAGCAAGTTAAAAGAGGGGGAATCGGGTGTCGGTTTCACCTCTATTTTTGATGCCAGCAATTTTCCCACGAAGATTTCCGCCGAAGTGCGGGACTGGGACCTTGGCCAGGTGGGAGAAGACCCGCAACGCTGGACACAACAAGGACGTCACACGCGGTTTGCCATTGGTGCTGCCAGAATTGCCGTCGAAGGCTCTGGCATCATGGATCGTTCGCTTGATCCCACACGATTGGGTGTTTACCTGGGAAGTGGTGAAGGGAACCAGGATTTTCACGCTTTTACCCAAATGGTCACTTCCGCCCTGCACGAAGATGAGATCGACTTGTCCCGTTTCACTAAAACCGGGCTGGAAATTCTCGATCCGATGAAGGAGCTGGAACAAGAACCGAACATGCCAGCCGGACACGTGGCCAGTATGTTCAATGCACAAGGACCCAACTCCAATTGCCTGACTGCCTGTGCCGCCAGCAGCCAGGCGGTGGGGGAAGCTACCGAGATCATTCGTCGCGGCGATGCGGACATCATGATTTCAGGTGGAACGCACAGCATGATCCATCCGTTCGGCGTGACAGGCTTCAACCTGCTGACCGCCCTCTCTACCAGTAACGAAGAACCTACCAAGGCGTCGCGGCCGTTCGATCGATTGCGCAATGGCTTTGTACTGGGTGAAGGTGCCGCCATGGTCATCCTGGAAGAACTCGAACACGCGCGGCAGCGGGGAGCACAAATCCACGGTGAAATCCTCGGCTATGGATCAACAGCAGATGCCTATCGGATCACCGATATCCATCCGGAAGGCCGTGGTGCAATTGCCTGCATGCGAAAGTCGCTCGAAAATGCTCAACTTAACCCGGCTGACATTCATTATGTGAATGCCCATGGAACCAGTACTACCGTCAACGATCGCGTGGAAACACTGGCTTGCAAAGAAGTTTTTGGGGCTGACCAGGTGCCACCTATTTCCAGCACCAAGAGCATGATGGGACATTTGATCGCAGCAGCTGGGGTCACAGAATTAATCGTCTGCATGATGGCCATTCGTGACAACGTATTGCCACCCACGATCAATTACGAGAATCCTGACCCTGAATGTGATCTCGACTACATTCCCAACGAATCTCGTCCTGCCCCGTGCAAACTCGCACTCAACAATAGTTTTGGCTTCGGCGGACAAAACGTGACCTTGATTGTCGGCCAGTTCGAAGACTAACCCACTCCCGGTCAAGTTCAGCCATTACTACTCACCCGGACACTTAACGTCCAATCGTCGGCGGGTTCTTCATGAGGAAATCCCGTGGTCCGCGAACGGTGTAGTAGGGATAGGCATAAGCAGCCGTCGGAGGACCTGCCGGTCCCTGCATGGCCTGCTCGTAACCGGGCGGTAATTGCGGTACATAGCCACCCTGGCCACGTGCCCCCCTACCGACCAATCGCCCTTCACCCTCTGCAACTCCAAACGAAGCAGGGGTTACTGCCCCTGGTGATACCACACCCGCTGTTTCAGATTGTTGGCATGATTTACAGGTCAGATTGCGATAACAGCCGCTGCTACAAAGCAATCCAATCACCACTAAAGAAAAAAACGCAGATTTCATGATCGGCAACTTTCTTTGATCACCAGAGTTCAGGACGGCTGCCACAGCAAATCAGACCGTGAGTCTGGGCAGATACTGTTCTGCTACGATCATCGGCGTTACAGAAGTCAAAATTGAACAAATCGTTACGTTAGCTAATTCCCTTAGAATCCCTATAATCAGCAAGCTTTAGTCAGACCAAGAGACGCTGGAGCGATCCCGCGGAGAGCAAAAGGAAACGACACTAAACTGCTAGCAACTTAAGTATCGAGTCACCTCAGATGGGAACCTTGTAGCGGGGCGTTCGCCCAACTTTGGGAAGACACGATCTTGGCCGATTCAGGGGCATCTGGTAAAAATTGGTGCAACTCAGGGATGAGTTGGGCAGTCGGAGCGAAGATCCTGTTGGGCTGAATGGATTCACCATGAGAAGTTTCTTTCGTGCTGTTCGTCACATCTCGCCATACCGCTGGACCATTGCCGGTTCGATTGGTTGTTGCCTGGGGGTCGCTCTCTTGTGGAGTGCCAATATTGGCACGGTCTACCCAATAATTGAAGTTGTTTTCCAGAACAAGTCCGTACCACAATGGGCAGATGAGGAAGTTGCTGAGCTCGAGGTCGCATCCCGTAACACGAATGAGCAGATCGCGGGCTACCAGGAGTTGCTCAACGGTAGCGACCGAATCACTGCTGCCAGGCGAGCTGATCTACAGCATCAACTAGCGCAGGCCGAGACAACGTTAGCCGCGGAACAGGAATCGCTAAACTGGGCCCGCTGGGTGCAACCGCATGCGCATCGTTATCTTCCAGTCACACCATTTTCGACGCTGGTGATTGTCGTCATCCTCTTGATTACGGGTACGCTGATCAAGGATTTATTCCTGGTTGGCAATATCGTCCTGGTGGAGCGTCTTGCGCAGTTGGCCACTTTTGACTTGCGTAAACAGTTTTACCGTAGAACGCTCCGATTGGACCTGAGTACCTTTGGAGAAGACCATACCGCGGGACTCATGGCTCGCTTCACCAATGACATGGGAGCCTTGACGCGCGGCATTTCAACATTGATCGGAAAGACGATCCGTGAACCTCTAAAAATGACGGTTTGTCTCGTGGGTGCTGGCATGATTTGCTGGCGACTGCTGCTATTGTCACTGGTCATGGCACCCTTAGCGATCTATCTGGTCAGTCGTTTGGCTGCTGCCATCAAGCGTGCCAGTCGACGGGCCATGGAAGAAATGACGCACTTGTATGGTGTTCTGAGTGAGACTTTCTCCGGAATCAAGGTAGTCAAAGCATTCACGATGGAACGATTTGAGCGGCAGCGATTTCATCGAACTTCCAAGAGCTACTATCGGCGGGCAATGCGAATCGTCAAATACAACTCGCTGATTCGTCCCACCACGGAGTTGATGGGAATTTCGATTATCTGTCTGGCCATGCTGGCCGGTGGTTACCTGGTCCTGAATCAGCAAACGCATTTATTTGGCATACGCATGTCAGCACGCCCACTCGGTTTCGGGGCGCTGATTACCTTTTATGCCTTGTTGATCGGAGCCAGTGACCCGTTGCGAAAACTGGCGGACGTCTTTGCTTCGCTGCAAGCCAGTGCAGCAGCAGCAGAACGAATCTACGAGTTACTGGACCGTGAATCGGCAATCCGTGAAGTTGAAAATCCGCAATCAATGGCAAAGAAGCCTCAGGTGTTGACGTTTCGGGACGTTGACTTCCATTACACGCCTGACCAGCCTGTCATCAAACAGCTAAATCTCTCCATACACCAGGGTGAAACAATTGCCATCGTGGGGCCTAACGGATGTGGCAAAAGCACCCTGGCAAATCTGATTCCTCGGTTCTACGATCCCGTGGCCGGCTCCATCATGATTGATGAAATCGATATTCAACAGTACCGCCTCAGTGACCTTCGGAAAGCTATTGGCATTGTTAGTCAACAAACCCAGTTGTTCGATGATACCGTCCTAAACAACATTCGTTATGGCTCTCCGACTGCCACCGAAGATGAGGTGGTCGCCGTCGCTCGACAAGCCCGAGCGGACCAGTTTATTAGTCAACAGTTACCCAATGGTTACCAGACCATGGTTGGCGAGGGAGGCAATAAGCTCTCAGGGGGGCAGCGACAGCGAATTGCACTCGCTCGAGTCATCTTGCGGGATCCGGAAATCCTTATCCTGGATGAAGCGACCAGTCAGATTGATACCGAAAGCGAAGTCCTCATTCATCAGGCGCTGGAACAGTTTACCCAGGGGCGCACTACCATATTGATTACCCATCGAGCCAGCTCACTTCAACTGGCCGACCGAGTGGTCGTCATGGAGGCTGGAAAACTGGTAGATGAAGGCACCTCGGCCGAACTACTTAAACGTTGCCCCTTATTTCAACGATTGTTCCAACCGGCGTTGAGAGAATCAGCTTAGCCCCTCTGAGGACCGGGAAACGCTCTGCAGGTGGCCTTGTTAAGAAGGCTTTAATCCAGCTCTGGCATGCCAATTGCTATCTATCGAAGGTTGTTCTCGTCAGCGACATCTCCTCGGAACGGAGATCGTCGCGGGGCCGGAACAGAGAAGCAGGCCAAGATGGGGTCGGAACTAGAGAACGGGAAGGGCAACCAACCGGACTGAGACGGAACACTCAAGACGGAAAAATTGTCGAAAGTGCTGAAAAAAGGCATTTTCTCAGGTAGTTCGGGCAATCGAGGCAAGCCCGTTTCGAGAACACGAACGGGAAAGGCAACTCAACAGAGAAGAGTGCTGGGAAGGGTTAAACTTCCCTTGATAGTCGCGTCGGAGCTCCTGATTATCGGGAGCTCCCGCGCGACTGTTTTGTTTTAACTGTATTGTTTTAATGCACTTGCAGCAAATTTGTACACTCCTTGGGGATCGTTCTGGTTCTCGTCGGTAAGAAATCTGGTAATATAGTCTCTAAACACAGATCCTTACTAAGACCTATGAATCGTTGATTTTTCGCTGAAATTGGGCTGAATCTTCTGTTTCCAAGAGTACTTTTCCAGAGGCTGCGCACTTCTTCTGTTAGTGCAGGTCGACATGGCATGGGGGCCGGTAATCTAACAGAGGCCAAGGTTACTTAGTACAGAGATGTTTGCATCAAGAAAGCAAGGAACACTATGACAAACTGTCAAAGCCCATTGATTCTCGGTCGTCGAGGTCGCTATTTGTTGACCGGTTGTATGCTGACATGTTGGACACTGGTTACGTTAGCGGGCGGCTTACTGACGGCTCAGGAGAAATCGCCACAACAATCTTCAGTTTATTCAATTGCTGAAAGCGCGATTCCCGAGGTTCGCAGGATCAACGAGGAAGTCCGGCAAGTTTGGAAAGAGTACAAGATCAACCCGTCTGCCCCGGCAACCGAGGGAGAATGGTGTCGCCGCTTGCACTTGGATATTCTAGGTCGCATCCCGACGGTCGATGAGTTAAACGCATTCTTGGCGGACAAGAATCCGGACAAGCGAACGAAGCTTGTTGCCAAGTTACTTTACGACGAAGATTACACCGAGGAATACGCCAGAAACTGGACTACGATTTGGACGAACGTCTTGATTGGTCGCAGTGGTGGAACCGAGCGTAACAGTCTCACGAATCGAGAAGGCCTACAAAAGTATTTACGCGATGCATTTGCTCGCAACAAGTACTACGACAGGCTGGTGTACGAGTTAGTCACAGCGACTGGTCACAATTCACCAGGAGCGGAGAACTTCAACGGTGCCGTTAATTTCCTAACGATGAAGGTTAACGACGAAAAGGGATCGCGGGCCACGGCCGAAACAGCCAAGGTCTTCCTGGGACTGCAGGTGCAGTGCACTCAATGTCACAACCACCCGTTCAACGAGTGGAAGCAGCAGAAGTTTTGGGAGATGAATGCTTTTTTTCGGCAGACACGTGCCCTCCGTCGGTTTGTACCTGGCACACGGACGGTCTCTGGCGCGGAATTAATTGATGAAGATTTCGCTGGCGAAGGTCGCACTGGAGATGCCGAGGAAGCCGACATTTACTATGAATTGCGGAACGGTCTGACCAAGGTGGCCTATCCGGTGTTTGTTGACGGCACTGGGATTGGTCGCAGCGGTTACGTAGAAGACGTGGTTCGTCGCACGGAGCTAGGGAAGCTGATCATTTCCTCGGAATATCTGGAGAAGACGGTTGTCAACCGTATGTGGGCACACTTCATGGGTTATGGATTCACCAAGCCTCTGGACGACATGGGGCCTCACAATCCTGCCACGCATCCTGTTTTGCTGGATTACCTGGCCACTCAAGTACGCAAGAAGAACTTTGACCTGAAGCCACTGATTGGCTGGATCGCCTTAAGTCAGCCCTACGCACTCTCGAGCCGCACCAATTCGAGTAACGCCAAGGTCGATGATCCACTGTTAGGTGAAACGCCCAAGTTCAGTCATTTCTATCTGCGACAGATGCGGGCAGAAGAATTGTACGAGTCGCTCGTCGTGGCCACGGCAGCTCATAAAACTCGCGGCGACTACGCTGCCCAAGAAAAAGCGAAAGGCGACTGGTTAAAGCAATTTGTGGTTGCTTTCGGAACCGATGATGGAGAAGAAACAACGACTTTTAACGGAACCATCCCCCAGGCCTTGATGATGTTCAATGGTGACCTGATCAAACGGGCAACATCCAAAGACAAGGGCAGTTTCCTGACAACGGTTGCTGAGGACCAAAC
>JAYGDG010000646.1:0-2400 GCA_046583015.1 Pirellulaceae bacterium
AAATGGAGGAAGAACGGTTCATCCTGCCAGTTATCAATGATCTTGAGAGCCTGGGTGGTAAGGTGATCGGTGAGAAACTCACCCGGCTTGGCTTCCGGTAAATTCATCTTGTTGGGAAGAAAGTAGCCGCCCGATGGTCCCCCGCTGAGCGTGCCTCCCACGTTGATGTCAAAGCCCTGGTTTTCAGGCATGTGTCCCTCGGAGCCCAGGTGCCATTTGCCGACATGGGCAGTCCGATAGCCGCTTTTCTTGAGTGCTTCGGCAATCGTTGTTTCGGACAACTCCAGCCGCTTGTTCCAGTCAGGGATCGAGAGGATTTCCCAGGGACGTTTTTGCCCGGGGATCCAGTCGGTCAGATGCAGACGGGCAGGGTACTTGCCGGTCATCATGGCGGCCCGTGTTGGTGAGCAGACGGTGCAGGCCGCGTAGGCACTGGTGAATTTCATGCCGCTGGCAGCCAGTCGATCCAGGTTGGGCGTGCGGTGCAAGTCACTTCCATAGCAGGCCGGGCCATTCCAGCCCATGTCATCAGCCAGCAGGACGATGACGTTCAGACGCTGGGCCGGTTGCTCGGCTGCCGTGACAAGGCCACATCCCAGTAACAGCCAGGGGTAAAACGATCCACGAAGCAGGTTCATGCGTGACCACTTATTAAGAATCACCAAAGTTTCCAGGTTTTTCCGGTGGGCCGATCAAACTTCGGCGAGCGGTTGCGTGGCATCCCCGAACTTGTCCAGTGGGACTCCCATGCGGGCCATCATGCTCAAGTACAGTCGGCACATCTGACGATCCGACTGGCCGGAGTAGTCCAGGTTCTGACCGCCCCGGATCTTACCACCGGCACCGCCGAGGATTACGACCGGTAGCTTGGTTGCTTCGTGGTGACCGGTCAGCATGCTGGAACAGAGCATTACCATCGAGTTATCGAGCAGCGTGCGATCGCCTTCCTGGATGCTGTCCATTCGCTTGGCGATGTAGGCCATCTGCTTGAGGAAGAACTGGTTCACCTTGAGCCAGTCGTCGGTATCGTTGTGCGAGAGCAGGTGGTGAATCATGTAATCCACGCCGATGTGTGGGAACCGCAGTGTCCCGTGGTCATTGTTGAGTTTCAGCGTGCAGACACGGGTGGTGTCGGTCTGGAAGGCCAGCACCAGGATGTCACACATCAGCTTCATGTGATCGACGATGTCCTGCGGATAGCCATCCTTGGGGCGAGGGATATTCGGGCTGCTCAGGGTTGGCCGCCAGCCCTGCAGTTCACCCCGCTTGCCGGCTTGCTTGATCCGTTTTTCCACTTCGCGGACCGAGTTGAGATACTCGTCAAGTTTTTGCTGGTCGAGCCTGCTGATACCGCGGCGCACGTCTTTCGCATCCGCCAGGATTGCATCCAGTACGCTCTGGTCTCCCTTCTGGGCCTTGTCCTTGAACAACTGGTCAAAGGCGAGTGCCGGGTAGACTTCCAGCGGTGTTGGTGTGGTTGGACTGCTCCACGAAATGTGTGAGCTATAAAGCATCGAGTAATTCTTGTGGACCGAGGGATTAGCCTTCTCGCATCCGAGCACGAGGCTTGGCAGCTTTGTCTGGCGACCGATTCGTTGTGCGACCACCTGGTCAACGCTCGTCCCGGACCGGATTATTCCGCCGGAAGCGAGTGGTGCACCGGAGAGCAGGTTCCCGGTCTGGGAACTGTGAATGTTCCCCTTCAGCGCCTCGGCGTTGTAGAGACCCTGGATAAATACCAGCCGATCCCGGAAGTCATTGAGCGGTTGTAGTACCTTGCCGAGTTTCATGTCGGCACCGGTCCCCTTGGCCCACCATTCATGTCGATGGAAGCCGCAGCCGGCAAACAGGATTGCCATCCGTGTGGGGGCCTGCCCGGCCGATTTTCTGGCCGAGGGTTCATTGCCCCAGACGGGCAACGATTCCATCCAGGGAAGTGCCATGCTAACACCGAGGCCACGCAGAACGGTGCGACGAGAAAGTCTTGAACTGGTCATCTTTGCGCTCCTGGTGGGTTATCGATCCTGGGATGGGTTTGCCACGCCGCGAATCTTGCGAAATTGGCTGCTCATGACGATCGTTTCCACGGCTGTACTGAAACGGAAACCGTTGGCCTCCAGTTTATCATGCATTGTATCGAGCAGCAGTTCATCTGACAGCTGCAATTCACGACCGAGGGAAAATCCGAGCAGTTTTCGACAGAATTGCCGGACAAAATCGTCTCGCCGCTTGCTAAGCAGATACTGTCGCAAGCCATCGATCCCATCGATTTCTGTACCGTCTGGCAGCTTTGTACTTGTATTGACCAGGGTGGATCGCAGCCGACCGATGGCGTCGTATTGTTCCAGCGCAAAACCGAATGGGTCGATCTTGGCATGACATTTGGCGCAGGCGGCAACC
>JAYGDG010000715.1:0-6807 GCA_046583015.1 Pirellulaceae bacterium
AAAAATGAACCCCAGCACCGGTAATATTAAGAGCTGTGCAAAGAGAAAGCCGAGCAGACCAACCATGGACAGGCCGGCCGACACCACGGCCGCTTTGCTTAAGGCCCGGTAAGCTTCAAAATGTTCAGAATTGTAGTCTGAGGAGACGAACGATTTTTCGTCCGTAGCAACCGCGGCAGTGGAAGTCACGGATCCAGCCTGATTATCACGATCGCTCGACATGATTGTCTCTTTACCTGAATTCAAAACCCGGCCAGGCCACTAGCGAGCACAAATCGCCACTCACCTGGGGATTAACTGACCTAAGAAAACACGTGAGCTGGTTCCAGCAGGCGAACGACTTCGTACCTCTAGGAATCCACGGCGTCGATCGACCCGCGACCCGCACCATTGAGGACAACCCATTGCATCAGGAACAAACCCACTCCAACAACCCATGGTACGCCCAGCAGCAACCATTGGTTCGCTGGTTCTGGCACCACTTTCGGTGATCGCACAGGAGCATTGGCTGGAGTAGCCGCAGTGACCGCCTCAACCGCTTCTGCAACACCATTCTCTTCATCGGCAGGGCTGGCAGTCACTGGCACTGATTCTGCTGGCGTGTCACTTGCAACGGCTGTTTCTTCAGTAGAATCGTTGTGATCCTGCTGAGAGGACTTCTGGGGTGTTGCCGGTTCGGTCTTTCCTGGGCTTCCACCCGGGCCAAAGGGGAAAAACGTGTTGGCACGTTTCACGGCCGCGGGATCAACTTTTTCCAGTTCCTTGATCTTCTCTTTAGCGGCGGGCAACGGACAGGCTCGCAAGTAATTAATCACCGGCACCCGTACCCAGCTGGTCTTGTCATCGGCATCTTTGAACAACTTGACCAGCCGATCCATTTGCGACCAGTCTTCCCAGCGGGCCAAATCCGGGATTACCAGGTCGGCCAACTGGGGCCGTTCCAGCATGTAATGTAACGCCTTCAGCAGCCGCGCCTTGGGAACGATGTCTGCTTCGGTTCCGTGAAACCGTAGTGCCATGATCGCCGCGTACGTATCCGCGTATTCTGACTTGTCGTTCTTCAAGAAAAGTTCTTCGACGAGTGTGACACCCGCCTGCCCCTTGAGTGTCAGGTAACAGGCAATCATGGCATCCAGTCCTGCCTTCATTTTGCGATCTTCTGACTTGAGCATCGCTTCCAGCAGTGGCAAGTCCTGGGCCGTGCCACAGACGCCCAACATCGTCAAGTAAAGTCGTCGACGACTGGCAGGAACATCCGGGTCTTTGATCCAGGAAATGATCTGATCATGTTTCATTCTGCTTTTTAGTTCTTTAACCGCCGCATAGGGTGATTTGGCAAACTCATCGTAAGCGTCACGTGCCAACATCTCGTCTTCATCTTCGAGGTAGTTCTGGAAGAACTCCAGGCGTTTTGTGCCGGCTGCCGGCAAGCTCGGCAGCTTGGCAATATAAGCCTGTCCCCGCGGGGTCACTTTCAAAGGTGTCGACCACATTAATTCCGGGGGATCAACTCCCATGACCAGGAATAATGAACCAACTTTGCCTTCTCCAAAATAGATGGTCTCGATCGTACGAGTTTTCCCGACCAGTTCTTTCCCTTTGAGCACCGTCATTACCTCGAAAACTGCCTTGGGAACCTCCTCGTCCTCGTCCGTTGCCGCATCACCCGGTTTCGGTGCTGGGGGCAGTTTCAGCAGTTTTCCCAGCACGACAGCATCCATCGACGCCATTTCTTCACTGAATGTCTGCGCTACCGCTGAACAAAACGGACATCCCCGAGCCACGGTCGCCGCGGAAATCAGAACACTCACCAGTAGAATCACCAACAGGCTCTTAAACTGTGCACCGTTCATGGGAAATTCCTCTTTTTCAAACCTTGATCACTCTTGGATAAAACACAGCACTCTCTTTTCATTTACCCATATTTTGCGTCCTAACGCAACCGAAAACAATCTCTTTGTGAAAACCAAAGTCTTTTACCCAAAGTAAACTCCGGCAAATACCAGACCATGGTGGCTAACTGGCGACTACTTGCCCAGCGACTTGGCCACATCCGTGCGATAAGCTGCCATTCCGGGGATCAAGCCAACCACGATGCTCAGCAAGATCAAGACGGGGATCAGCAACAGTTCAGGAGATACCATAAACCATCGCTGCATCCACTCTGCGGAAATTTCGACCCCGATCATCTCCAGCACATTCACTGCTGGCGCCAGATCAAAAAATCCCATGGCAACGCCTGTTTGGGCTTCAATCGCCGGACTGGCCGCGGCCACCAGGCCATGGCCCAAGCACCAGCCCAGTAGTCCACCACCCACAGACAAGATCACTGATTCCCATAAGACAATCAACAGCACGGTTCCGCGGCGCGCTCCGAGGGCTCGCATGACGGCAATCTCATGGCGACGATCACTCATCGAATTGTAGATGCTAACCAGGATACTAACTCCGGACACGATGCAGATCATTGCCGTTAATAACACCAGGACTCGCAAAATAGGTTGTACGATCGTGCCAAACAACGAGTAAATTTCACTGGTCGGCAAGACTGCCTGGGCAACCGGCCCTTCGTTAATGGAATTGGGCATCGTGACTGCATAGATCGGATTGACTGTCCGAATCAGGATCGCGGTCACTTCCCGCTGTTCAATAGGAAGTGGCTGTAAACGATCCTGGTCTTCAACCTCGACAACTGCCACAGCATCCGCCACTTCCTCGTCTGCCTGTGGACCCTCATCTTCCGCGGCCTCTTCTTCCTCTTCGTCAGATTCGATTGGTTTCGCATGATCTGTCATCAAGTAAAAACCTTCGATGTTAATAAAAACAGCACGATCGTTAGGGGTACCGGTTCGATCGAGAATACCGACCACGGTAAACTTTCGATCATGACCGTGACCCTCCGGATCCCCATGAGCTGGCGAAAACTGGGCACCCAAGGCCAGCTGTTTTTCTTGAGCCACGGTCGCTCCCACAACCGCCTCGAAATAACCATGTTCTTTATTCCAGGTCTGAAAATTGCGTCCACTGGAAAACGTATACTGTCGTTCTAGAGCCTCCCCGAAACTCAGCTTGTTGAACATTTCTGGTGTCGTACCAACCACTCGAAACGGACCGTAATAGTCACCCAGGCAGAGAGGGATGGCCAGTTGTGTAAACAACCCGTAGCGGCCCGGTTTAACAGCTGGATCCTGCTGCTGCTGAGCCGCTTCCAGCGCTGCCGAGGCGACCAGTTGGGAGCTCATTGCCAGACTGCCAGCGGCAATAGGGAGCGGGCAGCGGGTAAGTTGGTCACCAAAACGTCGAAACTCTTGTGCGTAACTCGCCAGGGAAAACTGGTAATCGTGTTCGCGGGTCTGCTGATCCTTGAACTCCAAGTAGTAATCGTAGGGAATATTTTCAACTGGCTGGCTAAGGTAATAGACGGTGTTCAACGTCAATTGCAATTTGCCACCCTTGGCACCGACAATGATGTTGTAACCGAGCGATGCATTGGTACGAAACGACTGATGAATCACGCCATGAATCGAGAGAACGGCAACCACCAGCATGATTCCCAGTGCCATGGAAAAGGCCGTCAACAGGGAAGCCAGGCCTCGCTGCTGAACACTGCGCAGGGCAATCTTGAGCAAGAAGAAGCTGCGAAAAAATCGTTTTAGCGATTGCATAGGCCTGTTTGCCAATCTCAACTGGCACCGTCTCCTGGTTGATCTGCTGCTTGCTGCACCGGCTTATCCTGTCCCACGCAATTGATTTGCTCCAAACGTTCAATGCGATCAAACTGGTCGGCAACTTCCATCGCATGAGTGACCAGTAACAGGCTAATCTGTTCTTCACTGGCAGTCTCTCGAACCAAATTGATAATGTTCTGCTGATTGGCCGGATCGATGTTGGCCGTCGGTTCATCGGCCAACAATAACCGCGGGGAATTTGCCAGGGCACGTGCTACCGCCACCCGCTGTTGTTCACCAACGGACATCGCGTTTGGCTTATGTTGAATTCTGTCTGTTAAACCGACTCGATCCAGTAGTCGCTCGGCACGAGCACGATCATGGCGGTCGCGGGCGAATGTCATTCCCAGCAGGACATTTTCCAGTGCGGTAAAAGCAGGCAGCAAATTAAATGTCTGGAACACGTAACCGATCCTGGCCGCGCGGAAACGATCGCAGCCTGCTTCGCTGAGCTCATTCAACACTACCCCGTCAATGATCACATGGCCGTCGGTAGCTCGACTGATACCGGCGATTACATGTAACAACGTTGTCTTGCCACCGCCACTGCGGCCAGTCAGAACAACCTGTTCCCCGGATTCCATCTTGAAAATAGGGATATCAAGCACCTCCAGAACCTGGCCGTTAGGTTGCGTAAAGGACTTCTTGATGTTGTGCAACTGTAACATGGTGTTACCCGTCTGATTCCCGACCCAATTCCTGTCTTAGCAGGCCCGTTAGCCTCCCTGGCCACCGCGACCTCGCTCTTCCAACTTTAGTCACTATTGCGTCTACGTCAAAGATCAATGACTGGTTCCTGCAGCAGGCATGAAAATCTGGTTTCGCTGATCTCAAGGAAGTCCGCTACCGGTTGCGCATGGCCCGTTGTAACTGCCGCTGAGAATCGGCTTTTTTGAGCGCTTCGCGTTTATCATGCAACTTGCGACCACGACACAAGCCCATCAGCAGCTTGGCGATACCTTGTTGAGTAAAATACATCTTCAAGGGTACAAGTGTGAGTCCTTTTTCTCGTGCCTGGTCAGCAAACTTGCGAATCTCGCGCCTTTGCAAGAGAAGTTTACGTGGACGTTTTGGATCATGATTCCATTGAGCTGCCTGGGCGTACTGCGGAATATCTGCACCAACTAACCAAACTTCACCAGCACGCACCTGGCCATAGGACTCATCCAGCGACAGTTGCCCGTTACGCAGACTTTTTACCTCGCTACCCACCAACGCGATCCCACACTCGAGTGTTTCCATTACCGTGAACCGGTGTCGAGCCTTGCGGTTCTGGGCAATCATGCGTTGCCCGGGTGACTCTGCCTTGTCACCTGACTTCTTTTTCTTCTTGCGTTTAGATTTACTCTTGGCCATGACTCTACTATATCCTGCCAAACCGCTGCTCGAAATAGGCCGTTCTTCAACTGCACCAAGATCTCTTCCGGACCCCACTCAAGAGAGCTGATTCTCTGCTAGTCGTAGGCTGACGAACTGTTAGAATGTCACACGTTCAACCAACCCATGGTTATCGAGACATTAGCGTGGAACCACAATCGCTGACAAATCAACTGCCCATACTGGCAACACCTCCCGTACAGGCGCGCTTGCCCAGGTGGTTAAAGCGACAAGTACCGAAGGGAAACAGTAACCACTTCACGCACCGACTGCTGGAAGAGTTCCAGTTGGAAACGGTCTGCGATCACGCCAAGTGCCCGAACCGCATGGAATGCTATTCACAAAAAACAGCTACCTTCATGGTACTGGGAAGTGTCTGTACCCGTCCCTGCGGGTTCTGTGCTGTCGAACGTGGCAAACCGGCTCCACCAAGTGAAGACGAACCCCAGCGGTTGGCACTGGCTGCCGAAAAACTCGGACTAAAACATGTCGTGATCACCTCTGTCACTCGGGACGATCTTCCCGATGGAGGCGCAGAACATTTCTATCGCTGTGTGCGGGCCGTGCGGAAACGGACTGGTGCCACCATCGAAGTCTTGACCCCCGACTTCATCAATAACCTTGCTGCACTGCAACGCGTTGTGGCCGCACGACCGGAAGTGTTTAACCACAACACCGAAACCGTACCTCGGCTGTACCGGCAAGTGCGAGGGCCTAAATCCGATTACCGCTGGACTTTGCAACTGCTGCAAGAGGTCAAACAAAGCAATGCTAACATCCAAACGAAAAGTGGCCTGATGCTGGGGCTCGGTGAAACACACCAGGAAATACTGGATGTATTAAGCGACTTGCGCAAAACAGGCTGTGATCTGCTAACGTTAGGCCAATACCTCCAACCAGGCTCCAGCTACTTACCGGTTGTCCGCTACCTGCCTCCAGACGAATTTACTCACCTCGGTCAACTGGCAAAACAACTCGGCTTCCGCAAGGTTGCCAGCGGCCCCTTTGTTCGCAGCAGCTACCACGCACGCGATATGGCGGCAGAAATCTAACTGTGGTGACACTGGATCGATGATTTAAAAGCGATCTGTGAATAATTTCTATTGCCCTGCGCGTAACAACATTCTAAATTACCGTCGTTACAGGAATTCTATTGTCGAACCTTGAGATTCGGCATTACGTTAAATCTCTTAAAGGATGACTATCATGAAAAAGTGGCTTTGTCAGATCAACGTAATCTTGCTTACGAGCCTGCTGCTGGTCGGTTGCGGCGGGGACGACGAGACGGGAGCCAGTGGCTCAGCAAATGATGGGACAAGTGCCGGCGTGACAAACACTGGGGAAACTATGGAAGTTGCTCATTTCTGTGGCGACTGTGGTCATTACAAGGGAAGTGACTCCTGTTGTGAGGCTGGAGAAAAGTGCGCGGACTGTGGTTTCCTTAAGGGTGCTCCGCTTTGCTGCAAACTGAAGCAGGCCGATGTGGCAGGAAAAGTACTCTGCGGCGAGTGTGGTGAAGTTAAAGGAGCAGAAAAGTGCTGCCAGGACGATGCCGAAGTTTGTGCAAAGTGTGAACTCAACAAAGGGGCCCCGCTTTGCTGTAAACTGAAAGAGAAAGAAGAGTAGCTCATTCCGGTCTGACCTTGCTTAGAAAAAGCAAAAGTCTGCCGGTAATCGATAACAGCCAGAAGACCGTCAGCCT
>JAYGDG010000734.1:0-1539 GCA_046583015.1 Pirellulaceae bacterium
CGACGCTCTTCCGATCTCAGAACGTAACACAATGTGCTTCGTGCTCCCAGGTCAGACAAGATCACCAGCTCCAAAACTGGCCACGTTGTGACGCCAAGACAGGCGGAAAAAACAGCTGACCAGCGCAGCCACCTGGGCCGCTTTAGGGTTGAAACCCGTTGCCCAAGGGTTGACCATCACGACGACAACCGAGCCGGTTATAGGTCAGGTAGTCCATTGTCTCGGCAAGGAAATGCACCGACCCGTCCGCGAAAACAAACTGGGCTCCTCCCTTATGCTGCGAACGAAATCCCGGACTCGTTTGCCATTGGCGATAATTTGTACAGTCCTTGGGACCGGGCCAGCCTCGCTCAAACTGGCCGATAATCGGGTAATTGATGGGAGTACTGGTGGCGGTCCAGATCCCGTTGAGATGCATCCAGCCGAAACTATGATGGTGAGCTTTGTTCGGAAGAATTTCACCCAGTGCAATCACCTGGGAAGCGCCGTCATCAATATCACGCATGCGGGCGGCCCAGTGACCACGGGCGAAGACTCCAGAAATCCCCCTTGGTGTACCCCCATTGCCGTGGGCGAATCTACCGGATCCAAAGACGTTCCCCGGATAATCATTACACCAGCCGCCTGTGCTTATATTGCCACCATAACCAACCATCGCGGGCATGCGACTGGCTCCAATAGAAGTTCCGTAACACGTTAGTGTTTTACTTGTCTTCTCATCCTTGCCATGAAGCCGTGGCATGAAACTGGCCGACGGGCAAAGAAACGTTGGAATTATCTCGGCGCGATATTGAACTCCGCTAACTGGATTTACCTGGTACACCCACTGCATGCTCTTCCCGTTCGTCTTCAGGCCAATCATATCAATGCCGTTGTAAATGGCTCCCTGTTCCAGGTACGGTAGCAACTTTAATAGAGCAGTCCCGCGGCCGGTTTTGCCCCAGCTGTAACCGTTGTTTGACTGGCGTGTCCAGTGAAAGATCCCCGCGCAGGGCAATCGCTTGTTGTTATCATGGTATTCAAATAATGCCAGCCCCAACTGTTTCAGGTTATTGCCACAACTCATCTTGCGAGCTGCTTCACGGGCGGCCTGGACAGCGGGTAACAGGAGCCCAACCAGGATGCCGATGATCGCAATCACCACCAGCAACTCGACGAGGGTAAACCCTTTTCGCGAACGACACGTCACAAGACACCTCCCCAGGCATAACAAGCAGCCACTTTAGGCCAAAAAAACTGTTCTTTCAAATCCACGTTAACAGGAACGAGTCATTGATACCATACCGCACAGCAACCACTCGAGGCAAGTAAATATCCAAATGTTACCGGCCAGGGCGTTGGTTAATCGCAGGCAGAAAAAAAGCTGGCCACGCTGATAAACCAGCGCGGCCAACTCGTAGCAACTAAGTATTGCAGCGACTTAAGCCACTGCAATCGCTTTAGGGTTCAAACCCGGAGCCAATCGGTTCACCATCTCGACGGCAACCGAGTCGGTTATAGGTCAGGTAATCCATCGTCTCGGCGAGAAGATGAACCGAC
>JAYGDG010000878.1:0-2557 GCA_046583015.1 Pirellulaceae bacterium
GTATGCCAGTAAGAAGTCCTCGACCCGGGGCGCGGGTAGTCGAAATCAATAATGTCACATGTTGGAATACGAGCAATTTCGTTGAGCGGCAGATGGTCATCCCGAATCTCGTGTTTTCGTTGCGGACGAAACTCGATCACACCCAGTTTTTTTGCCACTGCCCAAAGGTCTTGAACAATCGGGCGAGCATATTTCCAGCTGTTAATTTCCTGGTAAATCTGCAATTGTTCGTCGGCCACCATGTCCAGCAACACACCCCAACGATACTGGTAGGATGGTGGCTTGTTGCGATAGGACTGGGCGAATTCTGTCGATCCCAAGAAATATGGATCAACTTCTGCATCAAAGACAAACTCTTCGCCGTCAAAAAAAACAAAGTCGACCCCATACGAGCCTTTAAGTTCTCCCATGGAATGGGCCAGGCCACAGAGAAGTGCCACGCCGCTGGCACCATCGTTCGCACCCAGGAAAACGCCGCGGCGCTTGCTTGGATCCGGATCCCGATCAGGAAATGGCCTGGTATCGTAATGCGCACAAAGTAAAATTCGCTTCTTACGCTGTGGATGCCACTGCACAATCATATTGTGCATCGTCACACGACTACCATTAACCGGATGTCGAATATCAAAAGACTGCAATTGAACCTTGCCACCAAGTTGCGTGAAATACCGGTTGAGGAATTCACGTTGCTTTCGCATTCCCTCCGATCCACTCCTGCGCGACCCCATTGCACAGAGGTCCTTCAACACTTGATAACAACGCTGGCCGTCAAAAGGAATTCGTCTTAATTGAGCTGCTTCAGTCGCCTCGAAAAGCGATTCAAGTTCTGCGGCAGTGCGAGCCGCCATGACCCGACGACGCAATTTCGTATCCAGATCACCACGTTCCTGAATAATTCGAATGATTTCATTCTTACGTCTCGTCAGGTTTCTTCCCTGCGACTGACCATTGGTCTGAAAAGTCAGCGAGACGACCAAAACCGCCAGGCCAATCGTAGCAATCGAACCAAAGACAATCGGCTTAACAGTTTTCTTCTGCATCATCGTTTATCCAAAACTACGGCTGCAAGTCAGCCAGCTTGCCAAGAGGCGGGTGCTGCTGTTCAGTCCGGCACGAAAGCACTGCTCGATTCCTGTTGCCTGCATTCTAGGCCAATCACTAAGCAGGGCAAAGAGAACTCCAGCGGTGGCAGTAATCCTCGTAAAGAACGATTCTCCGGCAACCACCGCAGGATGGCCAGCAACTCTGCAGCAAACTTACCTAGTTTCACTCGTTTTCTCCTCGCTGATTGTAGTGTCAAGGGCAGCAGGATCATCCGCTCATAGAAAGGGTTGTACTTAGGGAACACCTATGTGCTAAAATCAGGGCTGTCACTCGTACCAACGGCCGGAAACGGTACAGAATGACTTGCTTTACACGCCAGTAATCAATCGGGGCCAGAGCGAGGGATCATGCAGATGCGGGACTTGCTATGGTTGAGTTGCCTGCTTGTTGGGACTGTCGTGCCAGCAGTGGCCAGTGGCCAGGAGACGGAGGCAGCGAAAACGCCGAAGGCCACCGTGAAACAGCTGGCCACCTGGATCCAGAATCTAAGTGCTGAACAATTCGTTGCCCGCGAAACGGCCACCTTAAAGCTCATTGAAGTGGGCAGTACGGCGATCGATCCACTGGTCCAGGCATTACCGCGGAGTAACCCGGAAGCCACGGCCCGGATCATCCATATTCTGCGCCAATTGGCACTGAATGAGGAATGGACTATTGACGATCCAGCACTACAAGCTCTCCAGAAAATTGCGAAACAAGAGGGAACGTCTGCTGGACGACGCGCGACTGCGACGCTGATCAAGCTTAGCGCCCTTCGTGAGCAGCGTGCCATCCATGAAATCACGCTGCTCGGTGGCACCGTATCACAAGTGGCGATTCAGTTCGGCTTACAACTCGTGCCGCAACGGGTCGTGCGTATCGGAGCCAAATGGACAGGAACCGCAAATGATCTGAAACGGCTTAAATGGATCGGTTCCGCAGAGGCCGTTGAGTTTATCGGCGACAAAGCCGATGACAGCTGGTTACCCCATCTCGTCGGGATGAGACAATTACGCAGCTTAACCATTAAGCGTGCCATGGTCAGTGACAAGGGGATCGAAAGCGTGGCCGAATTAACCAGTCTGGTGAGCCTCGACATTAAATACACTCCTATCACCGATGCGTCCCTACCCCACATGCAGAACTTGCCAAAGATCCGATTTGTCAAACTTTACGGTACCAAGGTCAGCAAAGAGGCGGCTGACAAATTGCAGGTTGCACTGGCTGCTGCGGAAGTGGACCACCGTAACGGAGCCTTTCTGGGTGTCGGTTGCCCGCAGCCCCCAGAATCCTGCATCATTACTTCCATCCAGGACAATAGTGCCGCTCAAAAAATTGGCTTACGAACGGGTGACTGGATCGTGAACTTCTCGGGTAAGCCAGTGGTCGACTTTAATGACCTCAAGAAGTTGATCGGCCAGTGGCGACCAGGTGACAAAACGACGCTGCAAGTCGTGCGAATCAACGCTCCCAA
>JAYGDG010000883.1:0-1969 GCA_046583015.1 Pirellulaceae bacterium
CTCGATCTATGAGGGTGGTCTGCGGGTGCCGCTGATTGCTCGCTGGCCCGGAGTGATTGGCGAGGGAGAAACCTGCCAGGCGCTGGTTGGCCTGAACGATTTCACGGCGACCTTCGCCGATCTGGCAGGCGGGAAACTGGCCGGCAATGAAGCACCGGATTCGATTAGTTTCGCGAAGCTTCTCAAACAGCCGACGGCCAAAGGTGCCAGGCAAAACCTGGTTCTCCAATCGGTAAGCGCCTTTGCAGTCCGTGATGGAAACTGGAAGCTTTGTGTTTGTCCCGGCAGTGGTTCCAAGATCAATTCAGATAACTCCCAGGGTAATGAACCTGCACCTGATGATGCCTGGCGCAGAGCGCTGGGCGGTTTTAAAGGAAAACTGACGGAGGCCGATCTGCTCAAGGCCCCGTTCGTGCAACTGTTTAATCTTGCCAGCGATCCGCACGAGGATACGAACCTTGCCGCAAAACATCCGGATCGCGTTGCGAAGATGGTGGCCTTACTGGAAATGCAGATTCAACAAGGCCGCAGCACGCCTGGCCGGAATCTGAAGAACGACAAGAACGTGCGCATTATCTCCCCGAGCGACCGGCGATTGCCTGACATGCTGCGCGAGCGACTCCAGGGGTCGAAGTAATCCCCTTCCGCTGCTCCCTGTTTCTTGAACGGGTTGCTGGAGGGAAAGAGATCGGGTAGACCGAAGCGCTGGAAACCGAGCGACAAGGGCTCACGCAATGCAACCGGACATTAACCTGGCAGAAGAGATTCGCCGCTTTCAACCGGAAGATCCGATCGAGAGTGCGGCCACGCCGCCCGCTTCCTGGTACACATCGAGTTTATTCCTGGACCTGGAAAAAGACTCTGTCTTTCGAAAGCAGTGGATTTTCGTCGGCCGCCAGGATCAATTGCAGCAGCCAGGTGATTATTTTAGCGGAACCTTCCTGGGCTGGCCGTACGTGGTTGTCCTCGACGACGAGCGGGTGCCGCGGGCTTTCTACAATATCTGCTCTCATCACGGAACGTGCGTCGCGACCGGGGAGGGGAGCGCGGAACAATTTGTTTGTCCTTACCATGGCTGGACCTACGATCGACAAGGAAAACTTACCAGGGCGCCGCTGGCCGGTGCACTCGAATCCCTTAGGGAACGGAACTTGGATTTAAAACCGATCACGGTCAGCCGCTGGGGGCCTTTCCTGACCCTGCATTTTGGCGACTCTTCAAGTCCGTTGGAGACCGAGCTGGCGCCGCTGCTTGATGCCTTTGCTGCCGAACCATTCGAGAAGATGCGATTTGTTCGCCGGGTTAGCTATCCGCTCGAGTGTAACTGGAAGGTCTTTGTCGATAACTACCTCGATGGCGGTTACCATGTTGCCCACGTGCATCCCGGGCTGACCGATCAGCTCGATATTTCATCGTACGGGAGCACCCTGGGCACGCGCTGGTCGCTGCAATCCTGCCCAGCCACCTCATCCCCTGGCAGCGATTCGTCAGCAGACTTTGCCGATCGCGTCGGCCAGCATGCTGACTACGCCTGGATTTATCCCAACTTCATGATCAACCGCTACGGACCCTGGCTGGATACCAATACGGTTATTCCACTTTCGGCTGACCGTTGCCTGGTGGTCTTTGATTATTTTCACGAAGGTGTGCCAGAGCCAGCTTTCCTGGAAGACTCGCTGATCGCCTCCGACCAGGTGCAGCAGGAGGATATCGAGATTTGCAAACGAGTCCAGGCGGGACTCGACTCGGGGGTTTACGAGCAGGGGGTTTACGCCCCGGGATTTGAAGGACCGATGCTTCACTTTCACCGACTGCTGCATGCTGATTTCCAGGCTTAACCGCAACTTCGAGGCTGACACTGAGACCCTTAGCAAGACAGCGCAATTAATCGTCCAGCAGCACCTCTACGGCGGAGAGAATGGGCGGTTTCGTCAGGGGGTTCACACGACTGACGAAACGAATGTCCAGG
>JAYGDG010000913.1:0-1647 GCA_046583015.1 Pirellulaceae bacterium
GCATTGCCCAGGTCGGCTACATGGTGCTGGGGATCAGCTTTGCTTCAGTGACTGGATTGACCGGTGGCATTGTCCACATGTTTAACCATGCCCTCATCAAGGGAGGCCTGTTCCTGGCCATGGGTTGCCTGGTCTTTCGACTTGGTTCAACTCAGCTGGCTGATTTGCGCGGCATCGGCCGCCGCATGCCGGTGACGATGTTTGCCTGGGTGGTGGGCGGCTTGGGACTCATTGGCGTACCGTTGACCGCAGGGTTTGTCAGTAAATGGTACTTGATCAGTGCCGCTCTGGAGCGCGGCTGGTGGCCGGTGGCTCTGCTGGTGCTGCTCAGTTCACTATTGGCCCTGATCTACGTCTGGCGGGTGGTGGAAGTGGCCTATTTTGAGGAGCCACCGGAGGATGCAGTGGCGGTCAAGGAAGCGCCGCTGGCAATGCTGGTTCCTACCTGTCTCTTGATTGGTGCGACGATCGTTTTCGGCGTTTGGACGGAGTGGTCGGTCGATTTCGCCAGGCAGGCAGCGGTCCTGTTGTTGGGAGGTGGGCCGTGAACGCAATAGCTGCCATCCAGCTAACCCTTTTGCTGCCGCTGATCGCGGTTGTCTTTACGGCGCTCTTTGATAAGCGTCCGAACGTGCGTGAGCTGTTCACGCTGGCTTTCGGAGTCGCCCTCCTGTGGGTGGTCGCTTCGCTGGCCCCGGAAGTTTTCGCTGGCAGTCGCCCCGAATGGACGCTGCCGCTGACCATGATCGGCGGTTTGCCGCTGGCCTTTAAGGTTGAACCACTGGGGATGCTGTTTGCGCTGGTCGCTTCCGGACTCTGGATTGCGACCAGTTGTTATTCGATCGGCTATATGCGTGGGCACCATGAAAAGCACCAGACGCGGTTTTATATCTGTTTTGCGATTGCCATCTTTGCGGCCATGGGAGCCGCTATGGCAAAGAATATGTTCACGCTCTTTATCTTCTACGAGATTCTAACTCTTTCCACCTACCCGCTGGTGACCCACCACGGGACTGAAAAGGCAAAACGAGGGGGCCGGACTTACTTAAGTATCCTGCTCTCTACGTCGATCGGCATGTTGCTGTTGGCGATGGCCTGGACGTGGAACCTGGCTGGCACCCTCGATTTTATTCCGGGGGGAATTTTGGCTGGAAACCATGCGGTCACGGGGGAGGCAATCAAGATTTCCACGCTGGGCCTGAGTGTCCTGTTGGCGCTTTATGTTTTCGGGACTGGCAAAGCGGCGGTGATGCCGTTCCATCGCTGGTTGCCGGCGGCGATGGTGGCCCCTACGCCGGTCAGCGCGCTGCTGCACGCGGTTGCCGTGGTGAAAGTGGGTGTGTTCACGGTGATGAAGGTCGTTGTCTATATCTTCGGAACCGAATTGTTGACCGAAACGGGCAGTTCTCAGGTGTTGATGTACGTGGCAGCGGCAACGGTCCTGCTGGGGTCGCTGGTGGCATTGACCAAGGACAATCTCAAGGCCCGGCTGGCCTATTCCACCATCAGTCAGCTCTCCTACATTGTTCTAGGGGCGATGTTGGCCAATAGCATGGGAATCATCGGTGGCAGCATGCACATTGCCATGCATGCCTTCGGTAAGATTACGCTCTTTTTCTGCGCCGGTGCGATTTACGTGGCATCCCA
>JAYGDG010000047.1:0-5621 GCA_046583015.1 Pirellulaceae bacterium
ACGAGTGTCGGCGACATCCTTGAAGATGACACCGCCACCACAGATCTTGCCACCTCGACAATTCCCCCCGCGGTCCCAGGCCTCTATGGGAACCAGTATCAGTTACAGCTTGACATCAGCCGTCTGCCGCGGGTCGAGGAATACCAGCGCGTGATGTCCCTGGAAGAAAACTACGCTTTGACCGACATTCCCAGCGATGTCAAAACTATTACCTATTACGTCCAGTCACTCAACACACTCGACCCTGACAGGGCAGACGTCCTGGAAGATGATGTGACGATGGTAAGTGGTCTGGTGCGACGACGCATGGACAGGGCAGTCGCAACGTTTGCTGCCGAAAACGGTAATGTTGACGACTTATTAAACCTAGGGGATGTGATTGCACCGGAGGTTGTGGAAATCGAATTTCAGTATTGGGACGGCCTTCAATGGTTACTCGAGTGGGATTCCGAGGTTAACGAAGGGCTGCCGGTGGCCGTGGAAATTCGCCTCTACTTACGTTCCACACGGAGCAATCAGTCAACTTCGCTATTATCAGACATCACCTTCGAAAACCCTGACGAAATGGATCCCCAGCAGGGAGTTTCCGTTTACCGCCTGGTGGTTCGTTTACCAGTAGGCAAATTCAACATGGAAGCTGACACCACGAATCCGCTGCAGGCTTTAGGACTATGATACGCATCACCAACAATTCGTTTTGCACCCGCCGCAGTTACCCCGCGTCGACCGCTGGCTTGCGCCCGGGAATAGTGCTGGTGGTCGTGCTCATCGTGATCAGCGTATTAAGCCTGGCAGCTTACACGTTTTGCGACTTAATGGTCACACAAAAGCGGGCAACTAATTTAAGTACGCAGCAGATTCAAACACGCTGGCTGGTTGATGCGGGAATGGACTCGGTACGATTGTATTTGATGCAAAACAAGGAAACTCAAGCCGAAACCCTCGGGCACTACGACAACCCGGGTTACTTCATGGCAGTAAACGTTATTCCCGATTTCAACGCTGACCCGAACTCCCTGGTATCGCACTCAGGTAATTTTACGGTGATTGCCCCTCAGGTTGATGACGAGGGCAGTCTCCTGGGAATTCGTTACGGCTTGGAGGATGAATCCACCCGGCTCAACATGAATATCCTGTTAACCGCCGACAAACTGATTCCCGACGGGGGCCGCACACTGTTAATGGCCTTACCCGGAATGGAGTTATTGGAAGATCCCGAATCGATCGCCGACGCCATCATGGACTGGATCGATGAAGACGATGAACCTCGAGAATATGGCGCCGAATTCGATTACTACCAGACTTTACAGCCCCCATATGCACCCAAAAACGGTCCGCTGGAGACTGTCGAGGAACTGCTGCTGGTACGCGGTATGACCCCAGAACTTCTCTTCGGACGTGATCTAAATCGCAACGGTTTCCTGGACGAACTTTCCGTCACTGGCGAAGCGGGTATGGGCAACCCGTTATCCATGGGAACGGGTGGAATGGGAATAAGCGCGGGCGCGGGAATGACCTCGGGTGCAACCGACAGTGGGACCATGGGCGTTACGCCCATGGACCGTGGCTGGAGCGGATACCTGACATTGCACAGCAAGGAAAAAAACGTCAACGCTCAGGGGGACCCTCGCATTTATTTAAATGCTGACGATCTCAACCAACTTCACACCGACCTGAAAAACGTCTTTAACGAGGAGTGGGCTAATTTCATCATCGCCTATCGACAGGCTTCTGAGGACTATGATGGCAACGACGAGGGAGTCAGCGCCTCGGAGGCACAACTGGACCTTAACCAGTCAGCGCAACGTCCGATCAATCAAGTGCTGGACCTGATTGGCAAACAAGTGACTGTCACGGGAGGTGGTGGAAACGAAGTACTGCGATGCCCCTTCCCGGAAGAGGGGATCATCCTCTACATCGGCCAATTAATGGATAACGTCACGGTCAATGAAAGTCCTACCATTCCGGGGCGTATTAATATCAACCAGGCTTCCCGATCCATCCTGATGGGAATTCCCGGTATGAATGAAGATATTGTTGAGCAGATTATTGCCCAACGACAGCTGGAACCAAACCCGGATGATCCCTCTCAGCAGCACGAAACATGGCTTATGACCTCGCTTATTATAACGCTTGATGAGATGAAACAGCTGATGCCGTTTATAACGACCCGAGGAGATGTCCACAGGGCGCAAATCGTGGGCTATTATGAAGATGGAGGGGCAACCTCCCGAGCAGAAGTCGTTTTCGATGCTACCGGAGAGATACCTCGCATAGTATTCTGGAGGGATATAAGTCACCTCGGACGGGGATACTCTTTGGATCTTCTGGGGTTTAGTTCTGAAGGGATTGGCGCTGGCGCAGTGCCGTCGCCGGTCGTACCGACGAACTAAAACGACAATCACAACCAATTATTAGCAAACTGAGGATATACGGAGACAGGTACTATGGCTAAATTTTTAGCACTTGAATGGGACGCTGATGAATTACGACTCGTCAGTGCCAATCTGCGCGGCAGCGACGTGGTCGTAGAAGATGCTACCAGCTTTCCCTTCGGCGACCTGGTCCTGGGAGACGAAGGGAAAGAAGAGGGCGAAGATAGTGCCGGATCTCTGACCGACGTGCTGGCAAACGCATTGGAGAGCCAAGATCTAAGTCGCCAGCCAACCACGGTACTGATGGCTGTACCGCGTTCCAACGTCGAAGTGCGGGTCCTCCAAGTCCCCGTCGTTCCCGAAGATGAATTACCAGCCATGGTCCGGAACCAGGCCTTGCGACAGTTTTCCACAATCGGTGAAGACTGGCCGTTGGACTTCGTTACCCTCGCTGGTAATGAAGAAGATGAAATGCAAAGCGTCCTCGCTACGACAATTTCACCAAAACTGGTTGACGACATTACGGAAACTTGTCTGGCCAATCACACCCAGGCAACAAGCCTGGTGCTACGCCCCTTTGCTGCTGGCTCACTGGTTCAACGAACCTTGGGTCAACAACTTCCCGAATGCTCTC
Source organism: Pirellulaceae bacterium (assembly GCA_046583015.1). GTDB lineage: Bacteria > Planctomycetota > Planctomycetia > Pirellulales > Pirellulaceae > JAZADA01. The sequence goes on from JAYGDG010000047.1 coordinate 3,010, forward strand.
TGATCGTTGAAGTACTTGGGCAGGAGGCCGATTTAACCGTATTACATTCCAATCAAGTGGTCTTTATGCGAACGATCCGGCTCCCCAGTGATCCGGAAGCCAGCGTTCAAACGCAGGCCATTCTGGGTGAATTACGGCGCACCATCGCAGCTGCTCAAAACCAAATGAACGGCGTGACAATCGAACAAATTGTCCTCTGTGGTGACAGTAAACTGCAGCAACAACTGCACACCCTGATTCCTCAGCAACTGTCCCTGGAAACCACGTCGGTCCAGCCGTTTGACCAGGTCTCCTTGAGCTCCAGTCTTCGTGACAACCTGCCGGAACACCCGGAGCGATATGCGGCCTTGCTCGGCATGTTGCAGGACGAAGCAGACTCTGGAGCCCACACCATTTGTTTCCTGTCTCCACGCAAGGCCCCGGAGCCACCGAGCAATCTCGGCCGCAACACGTGGTATGGGGCCGCCATAGCCGCCTGCCTCCTAATGGCAGGCCTTGTCTGGTACATGCAGCTCAGAGGACTCGATAAACAAATCCGTGCCATGGAAAGCGAATCGGCACGCAAGGAAACTTTTGTCACGGAAGGCCAAGAACTGTCTGACCGACTCGAGGAAATCTCCAAGTTTACCCAGGGCAATGTCGTATGGCTCGACGAACTCGCCCGTTTGTCTGACACCGACAAGTTCCCTGGTGCTGACAAGGCAATTGCCAACCGAGTCCTGATGACCTCTCGAACGGAGGGAGGCGGCCGCATCTCACTGGAACTGCATATCAGTGAACAAGCGTCGAAAGACTTGGGCAGTATGGTTGCTAAGCTCAAGGACTCCAAGCATCGCGTACAAGACACGGGCCTCAAGGGTGACAAAAGAAATAGTGATTATCCCTGGCTCTTGAACCAAACCATTACCGTTCTCTCTGAATCTCAACAGCAAGAGGCTCAGGCCGCCCAGCAGTCCAGTCGCAGCCCTTCGTCCAAGCCTCGGCGCAGGTCCGCTGGCACCCGATAACTAAACCATTCTCCTTCGAAAGAAGAACCGCAGCGAGTCGCAAAACTCAAAGCAAAGGCAAAGATCATGAACCAACGAGAAAAATTACTGGCGCTCGTCGTCGGCATCCTGTTCGGAGCGTTCCTGCTGTCCTGGAGCATCCCTAAGATCGCAAATCAATTGACTCATCGAAAAAACACGATCGAAGTATTAGAGGTCGAACTCAGAAAGAAAAACGCCGCCCAGAAAAAACTCAAAATGGATGAAGCACTCCTCGCGAAGCTCGAAGAGCAGTCGCTCTGCCGAGATCCAGATTTAGCTCAATCTCAATACAAGAGCTGGCTCCTCAATGCCGTCAAGGAAACTGTTGCCTTTAAGGATGTCGTCGTCAGTTCGGGCGCCGTACAAAAAAGCGGTGACACGTACGTCCAGCACACTTTCAAAGTCACGGGAAAAGGCGACCTAACACAATTGACTAACTTCTTGTTCTCCTTCTACCAGGCAAACTACTTGCATCGCATCCGGCAATTGACCATCGCTCCCCTGCCAAAGGAAAAGAATCAATTGCAGTTTGGCTTCGCGATTGACGCTGTTAGCTTGCAAAGCGTAGCCTCGAAAAAGGAGCTCAGCACGCTCCCATCCGCTGCCCTGGCTCACACGGACGTCAACAAGTACCTGGATACCATTCCCCAACGAAATATCTTCGGACCGGGTAACGAATATGCTCCTCAATTCAGCAGACGCGACCGAAGTGAAACCGTATCCGTTGAAAAGACTGAGTTTCCGGTTACCATGTCATTTAAACTTTCAGCCAGTGATAAGGATGGCATTGCCAGTTACGAAATCGTCAAACATACGCTGCCTGAAGATGAAGCCACCATCGAATGGGATCCTGCCGGCAATGTAACCATTGTCGCCAAGAACACCGGTGAATACACCCTCGAAGTACGGGCCACCGATAAAGGAGCGCCCGCTAAAACAAGTGACGTCGTCGCCTACACCGTTCGGATTCAGGAAAAAGAACCTCCGCGAACACCTGCACCGGAACCACCGAAATTTGATTTCGCCAACACCGCTTTCTTTATTGCATCCGTTGAGGTTGGTGGACAACCAGAAGCCTGGGTGAAGCGGCGCGAAACAGGTAAAACTCTCAAACTTCACGTCGGTGACACGGTTGAAATTGGATCCATCAAGGGAAAGATCGTCCGCATCACACTTAAGGAATTGGAATTGGCCGAAGGAAACGAACGCCTGGTCATCCAGACGGGTAAATCCCTCTCAAGTGCCACCTTTGTCGTCCAAAAGAGCGGATCCGAATAAGATTTAGGCAAGGCGGCTAATCTTCTCGCTACTTCTGACCCCAGCGGCCTCCCGCCGTCACGCTAGCAGAGTTTCTGTCTAATCCGCTTGGACCATCTGGCTTATTCACAGCTGAGAGCCAATTCCAGACCGAAACCTGCCTTTCTAGCGATGCTAGCGTCTTCTCTCGGGCAGAGTCCTCATCGCCGATCTTTTGCTTGCCGAAATGTTGGCTTTTTAGTTCATTTCCTTGTTAAAGTTTACCGATTATGAGGGTGTAAACGGGTTTTCCAGTATTTCGATTTTGTCGGATTGCGCATTCTGTAC
>JAYGDG010000048.1:0-1609 GCA_046583015.1 Pirellulaceae bacterium
GTTCGATCCGTTGCCCACCGCCGATTACTATTCCCTTTACGGGGTGTTCGCCAGCAGCTCAGAACCCTACCAGCGTCCCCGCATTGAGGCGGTCAGCGCCGCGGGCCAGGCTTACGAAAAGGAATTGCAGGCCAAGTTCAAGGAAGTTTTTAGCAAGCAGGATGCCCACTACCGGCAAACACTACAAACCGCCCGGGAACGGACCGCCGATTACCTGGTCCAGGTAGCAACGACGGAACCAGATATCTCCGAAACGTCGATCTTCTTCCTCTCACTGATTCCTGAACAACTGCGTCCACATATCACTTACCGCTGGCGCAAATTGATCGCCCGTCGCGCCTATGCGGAGGATCCGATTTTTGGCCCCTGGCACGACTTGATGCAGGAGCCCAGGTTGCAGGTTGATCGCTGGAAAAAGGCAGGGGTCGATCCAAGAATCATTGCCGGCCTGGTCAAAGCCAAACCTCAAAACCCGGAACAGATCGCTCGCAGCTACGGTCAAATTATCCGTGGCATCTGGGGCCACGAATCCGACCTGCAAGCCGAAGTTGCCAGGCTGGACCTGGAGTTGGAACGCCTGCAGGGAGGTGAGATCAACCTGGTCGACGTGGTGACTGGCGGCAACGGTTTTGGAACTGGCAAGCCAGGTGGCGGTATCCATCCCGGTACCGGCCAGCCAACGACGAGCCAAACCAGCTTCATTACGATTGAAGAGCCGGACAAGCTGATTCCTGTAAAACGCAATCCATTGATCGATGGTGTCTTTGTTCCCAAGGGAAAAACGACCACGATCAGCACCAGCGGTCTGACCATTGCAGACTTGCTCCCCACGACCGGGAAAACCTGGGATTATTTTAAGGACGGTTCCAGTTCGGGCTCTAGCGCTGCCACCATCGATGGGATTGATTTCGCGACCAAACCAAAACAACTGTTGGCGATGCACGCCAACAAGGGAATCACGTTTGACCTGCAAGCAATCCGTGATCAGCATGACTTTCAAACGGCTCGCTTCAAGGCCCTCTTTGGCCATGGTGGCGCCAAGGATCAAAGCCAACTCGATTTCGCAGTCTACCTGGACGGGAAGCGGATACTGGCGGCGACCGACTTCCCGGCCCAAGGGAAGGGCAAGCCAATCGATCTGGCCCTGCCGCAGGACGTACGCTTCCTGACACTCGTCGTCACCGAAGGGAAGCAAGGCATCTCTCATGACCAGGCGATCCTTGGTAATCCGCGTATCGTGCCGGACAAGGGTCAAAAGATTAGCACGCAGAAACAAGAGAAAATCACGGACCTGGAGCAAAGAAAAGCGGACTCCCAACAGGAACTCAAGAATCTGCCTTCCTTGAAAGGCGATTCACTCGCCGAACTACTAGTCGGCCGCGAGAGCCCCGTCTGGTTCCCCAAGCGAGAGCTTGGCTCCTATCTTTCACGCCAGGACGCGGATGCCTTCCGCGGCCTCGTCGGCCAGCTTGACGGGATTGGAGTAAAACACGCCGGTGCAGCCGCACGCGCGATGGTGATGGTCGATAACGAGAGCCTTTACGACCCGGTCATTTTCCAGCGGGGTGACCCCGCCATGCCTGGCACCCCGGTGCCTCGGCAATTCCTG
>JAYGDG010000072.1:0-1562 GCA_046583015.1 Pirellulaceae bacterium
GCAGGATGAACAACATGGAAAAGAGTGGGTATTGTCGCTTATTCATGAGTCTCTCCGGTGAGGATGAAGTAAAAGTGTGTAGTAATCAAAAAAGGGCCGCTGGCGGGCAGGGCCGCCAAGAGGATGATTGCTGTTGCTGGCAGTATAGCTTATGAAAAAATGGGAAGAAAGGAGCGCAGCTGGAGGCCGTAGGCGGGAATGGCCCAAGAACGGTTCTTCCTCTAGAAATCGCCCCATTGTTTGCTACAGTAATGCAGAACGACTCAACCGTGCCACGTAAGATTTCTGGGACCAATTAGCAACCAGGATGAGTCACCTTGCCGATGGTCCCCGTGAGAGGAGAGAAGATTTCATGCAGCGTGTTATCCTGAACCTGTTAGTTGTGACCATCATCGGTCTGCTTGGTTGTCAGTCGGAAAGTCAATCTCCGGCCAGTTCTCCGGCGAGCGGAGAAAAGATTGCGGTGATTAGTATTACCAGTGACGCCCAGCAGGATCCGCAAGCGGTCAATATGGGACTGACGTTTGCCAACTTTTGCGCCGACGAAAAATACCAGGTGGCGATCTTCTTTAACGTTAAGGGCGCACAACTGCCAACCAAATCCTTCCCGGACGACTTTAAGTACCTCGAGCACGAACCACTCAAGGCCCAGGTCAAGGCGCTGGCCGCGAAGGGGGTCGAGATCCACGTCTGCCCGGTCTGCATGAAAGACCTGCAGATCACCGATGCCCAGATCATGGAAGAGGCCTTCGTGACGACCAAACCGAAACTGTTCTCCAAACTCGGGCCAGACACGATGGTCTTTACGTACTAGCTCCACGTGGAGACACGGGGCGGGGTCGTGAGATTGGAAACTGGGTCTGGGTTGCCAGCCGTCAGCCGGACGTGTCGACGGATGAACGACCTCCAGATGACAAAAAGGTAAAGTTCATGGTCAAGAGACGACACTACTTAGAAATCCTCGTTGGCCTGATTGCCTGTGGTTGGTCGGCCAGCAGTCAGGCCAGGACATTCCTTTATGTCTCACTGGCGGCCGAAAACGGGCTGGCCGTTTACGAGGTGAATGAGGCTACCGGCAAGCTGCAATACTTGCGGCTGCACGAACTAGGTACCGATCCGGGGCCGATGTCGGTCTCGGCGGATAGAAAAACAATCTACGTAGCGCTGCGAAATTCGGGCAAGCTGGCGTCCTTTACCGTTTCTGCAGACGATGGCCTCTTGAAACATCTCACGACCGTTACGGTCGACCCCGATCCGGCTTACCACTGGCCGGACGTGAAAGGCCGCTACCTGTTGTCCGCTTATTACCGGACCGGGAAAGTAGCCCTCCATCGGCTTGATTCGCGAGGGGCGATCCTGGCCGCGAATCCAAAGTGGTACCCGACGGCGCGCAACGCCCACGGAATCGTGGTCGACAAGGAGAACCGGCGGGTTTACGTGACGCATACGGGGGCCAATGCTATCTACCAGTTCGAATTGAATGCGAGTGCCAGCAGTCTCGAACCAGCCGCACGCCCGGTGATTCGCACCCCGGAGAAGAGTGGACCCAGGCATATTGCCTT
>JAYGDG010000110.1:0-1536 GCA_046583015.1 Pirellulaceae bacterium
CGATCCTTCCGGCAAGAAAGTGGTGTCGGGCAGCCTGGACCAGTCGCTGAAAATATGGGATTCCCAGACGGGGGCGGCCGAGGGATCGCTGACGGGGCATGGGGCCTACGTGACCTCGGTCAAGTATGCCCGGGATGGAAAGGTCTTTGTCTCCGGTGGCTACGACAAGATGGCCCGCAGTTGGACACCCGGGGGGCAGCTGCAGGTCTTTTCCGGTCACCAGGATGTGGTCTACACGGTAGCCCTCAGTCCGACCCAGCCACTGCTGGCTACCGGTAGCAAGGATGGAACTGCTCGCATCTGGGACCTGAAGAGCGGGGCCCAGCAAAAACAGCTGGCCGGGCACGAGGGACCGGTGGAAGGCGTCGATTTTTCTCCCGATGGCAAGCAGTGTGTGACGGTCGGGCAGGACGGGTTAGTCATTATCTGGGATGTGGCGACTGGCACGATCAAGAACCGGTTGCGGGGACACGAGGGTTACGTCAAGACGGTCGTTTTTTCCCCTGCCGGGACCCAGCTTGCGACTGGAGGACAGGATGGAACGGTCCGCCTCTGGGATTTGCAACAATTCCGGGAGGTGGCAGTTCTGAAAGAACACCGCAACACGGTCTATAGCGTTTGCTATGCTCCCGATGGCAAGCTACTGGCCTCCGGCAGTTTTGACCGGCAGGTTAAGCTCTGGCAACTCTGAGCAGTTGCTTAAACCAGTTCCGGCATGGCCTGGTAGAGATTGTGGTCCACCAGGTATCGCGGGCGGCCATTAAAGTCCTTGATGGTCGCATAGTTGGTATTGATTCCCAGCCGATTGTAGAGCGTGGCAAAAACTTCCTGGAAATGGACCGGGCGGTCGATGGCGTGTTCGGCAAATCGATTGGTGGCACCAATCACCTGTCCACCTCGCAAGCCTCCGCCGAACATCAGGCCGGCAGCTACGCGGGGCCAGTGATCGCGTCCACCCTTGGGATTGATACGCGGTGTGCGGCCAAATTCACCCCAGACGATGACGGTCACGTCCTTGTCGAGACCTCGACTTTCCAGGTCATCGAGCAGGGCCGAGACCCCCTGGTCGAGGATCGGTAAATGGTCACGGGCATTCTCAAAGTTGGTTCCATGGGGTCGGCCGTGCCAGTCCCAGCGTCCGTAAGCGAGGCTGACAACTCGTACGCCCGCTTCGACCAGTCGCCGGGCGGCCAGCAGGTAATCATTTTTAAGTGGCCCGGCGTCGCCGTACCCGGCCGGTGCATCCGGTCCACGGCCGTAGCGATCACGGACGGCAGGATCTTCTTGTTCCAGGTCAAGTGCATTGGCCAGCTTACTGGAGGTCAGGATTCCCAGGGCCTGTTGCGTAAAGGCATCGACCCCTTCGAGTGATTCAATTTGTTCGGCCTGCTTGCGGAATCGATCCAGGCGGGTCAACAACTGGCTGCGATCACGCAGGTGGGGCAGGCTGATTCCCTGCAGCGTCAGGTTCCCCTGGCCATCGGCGTTGGGGACGAACGGTGCGTGGGCACCACCCGCGAAACCGGCTTGTCCAGG
>JAYGDG010000133.1:0-6332 GCA_046583015.1 Pirellulaceae bacterium
CCGGGGGTGGAGCCGGGGCCATCGCACTTTCGGCCATGACCAGTCCCGCTGGCTGGGCAGCGGAAACAGACAATCCCCTGGCCGCTCGTCCCAGCCACTTTGGGCCGCGAGCCAAGCGAGTGATCTGGTTGTTCATGCACGGCGGTCCCAGCCACGTCGACCTGTTTGACCCCAAGCCGCAGCTCATCCGGCATGCAGGAGAACCGGTTCCAGAAAGTTTTGGACCGGTCATGACGCGCCGCGACGTGGCGCGCAATCCGCTTATGCCACCGGTCAAACCCTTCCGACCGCGGGGCGAGTCCGGTCTGGAAATAAGCGACTTCCTGCCGCACATCAGTCGCCATGCCGATGACTTGTGCGTGATCCGTTCGTTGCACGGAGATAGCGTGAATCACCCGCAGTCGGTCTACCAGATGAATACTGGTAGCGTGCTGATGGGTAAGCCGAGTGTCGGCAGTTGGGTCGCCTACGGGTTGGGTACAGAAAACCAGAATATGCCAGCCTTCGTGGTGCTGCCGGATCCTGGTGGTGGTATCAAGGGGGGGCCACCGGCCTGGGGTAGTGGCAATCTTCCCGCCGTTTACCAGGGAATTACGATGCGTCCCGGTGCTGCTCCCATCCTGGACTTGCATCCGCAGCCAGAAGTGTCGGCAGAACAACAGCAAGCAACGCTGCAGTTGCTGCAGCAGTGGAATCGAGAACATCTTCAACAGCGCCGCGGCGACGATGACTTGTCAGCCCGGGTGGCTGCCTACGAACTTGCCTTCCGCATGCAGGCAACGGCTCCGGAACTGGTTGATCTGCAACAGGAAACAGCTGAAACTCACGCGCTCTATGGCCTTGATGACCCGGTTACCCGGGAGTTTGGTCAGCGCTGTTTGCTGGCCCGCAGAATGGTTGAGAGTGGGGTCCGCTTTGTCCAGCTTTATTCGGGGAACACGGGTGGCTGGGATGCACACAAGAATGTTGCTCAAAACCATGGTGACTATTGCCGGCGTACGGATTTACCGGTGGCGGCCCTGATCACCGACCTCAAGCGACGGGGACTGTGGGATGATACGCTCCTAATTTGGGGTGGTGAGTTTGGCCGCATGCCGATGAGCGAAAAGGGGACAGGCCGAGACCATAATCCCTGGGGTTACAGCGTTTGGCTGGCCGGTGCGGGGATCCAGGGTGGCCGAGCCTATGGAGCGACCGATCCGATCGGATTACGGGCGGCCGAGAAGAAGGTGCACGTGCGGGATTTCCATGCGACGCTTCTCAGCTTGTTGGGGATTGATCACGAGCAGCTGTCCTTCTTTCACAATGGCCTTGATCAGCGACTGACTGGGCCGGCGGAAGCGAAAGTCATTCGTGAGATCACGGGTTAACCGTTTTTGGACTCAGCCATGAACCGTCTATTTTTCTTACTGCTGATTCGCCCGGCGGCTACTTGCCTGGCACTGGTTTGGAGTTGCCTGCTGGTTGGTGGCCTGGCCGCAGCAGCGGAAGAGGAATCCTACCAGGAGGTGGAACTGACCGCGGAGGATCGGGATCACTGGGCCTTTCAGCCGTTGAGTCGCCCCCCGTTGCCCGTCCTGGAAGATGCTGCCCGCTTGCGCAATGGAATTGATTTTTTCGTCCAGTCCCGCTTGGCCGCGGCAAACTTGGAACCACTGGGTGAAGCTAACCGTCGCACGCTGATTCGACGACTTAGCCTGGACTTGACAGGTTTGCCCCCCTTACCGGATGCCATTACGGGGTTTCAGCATGACCCGCGTCCCGACGCGTATGAGCGACTGGTGCAGCGCTTGCTGGCTTCGCCCCATTATGCGGAGCGCCAGGCGCAACATTGGTTGGACCTGGCCCGCTTTGCGGAAACGGATGGCTTTGAACACGACAAGGTACGTAAGCATGCCTGGAAGTACCGGGATTGGGTGATCCAGGCACTGGCAAGCGATCTTCCTTACGACGATTTTATTCGGGCGCAACTGGCTGCCGACGAATTGACACCGCAAGATCCGGCTGGCCGCATTGCCCTCATGTTTTGCCTGGCTGGCCCGGATATGCCCGATATCAATTCACAGGACGAACGACGACATACCCTGCTCAATGAAATGACTTCCACGGTCGGTTCGGTCTTCATGGGCCTGCAAATGGAATGTGCCCAGTGTCACGACCACAAGTACGATCCGATTAGCCAGGCAGATTTTTATCGTTTGCGGGCATTTTTTGAACCGGCAGTCCAGGTTAAGCGATATGTCTCGGTAGAATCACTTCAGGAAAAAGAACGCTCTACCGCTGAAAGCCACTTGATGATTCGCGGTGATTTTCGACGTCCGGGGATGGCAGTCAAGGCAGCCTTTCCACGGATTGCGAATCCATCTGTGATCCAACTGGCAGATCCTCCCGCTACCGCCACGACGAGCAGGCGACGCGCTGCCCTGGCCCACTGGCTGACCCAAGCGGACCATCCACTGACAGCCCGGGTGATCGTCAATCGACTCTGGCAATCTCATTTTGGACATGGCCTGACCAGGACGCCTAGTGATTTTGGCCTGGTTGGACAGCCACCCACTCACCCGCAACTGCTGGATTACTTGGCGACGGAGCTAGTTCGTCGCCAGTGGAGCTTGAAGCAATTGCATTATTTGATAGTTACCAGCGCTACCTACCGGCAAGCGGGGCGTGTTGCGGACCTGGCCGCTTCGAAGCGAACGCCGCTGGAGCTGCAGGCGTCTTTGCAGCGAGCGGAGCGATTGGATCCGGAAAACGAATGGCTGGCGAGGTTTCCTCGTCAGCGGCTTGATGGCGAAACGATTCGCGATGCGATGCTATTGGCTGCCGGTACCCTGGACAGCCAGCGAGGTGGTGTCGGGATACGTCCCCCTCTTTCCAAGGAACTGGTTGGCACCCTGTTGAAAAACCAGTGGGAAGTTCACCCGGACCCGCGCCAGCATCAGAGGCGCAGTATTTACGTGTTTGCCCGCCGCAATCTTCGCTACCCGATCTTTGAGTTGTTCGATCGGCCGGATGGCAACGCCAGTTGTCCTCGCCGCCACCAGTCGACCACGGCCCCACAGTCGTTGTTCCTGCTCAATTCACACTTTTCACTGCAGACTGCCCGGCAATTTGCAGGGACCGCGTTGAGGCAAACAAGCGACCAGTCGCAATTTGTCCAATGGGTTTTTCAGCGAGCGCTGGCACGCTCGGCGACTGCTGCGGAGTTGCAACGGGCCATTCAGTTCATGGATCAGCAAAGGGAATTGGCTCACAAGGAACGTCGTCCAGCCAGTCGCCTGGCGTTGCCGATACCGTCCCCTCAGGGCATTGACCCGTATTTTGCTGCGGCTTACTCCGATTTGTGCCTGGCTGTTTTTAATCTCAACGAGTTTATCTACGTGGATTGAACGCTTGCAATGGGGTAGTTACAAGACTAGGGTGATGGCGTAATCATCTGTTTGTAAGGTCGCTACCGAAGGAGCAAAGCTGATGAATCGCGCAACCACTCGACGTGATTTCCTGGGACAGACGGGCGCCGTCATTGCTGCTGGTTATTTTGTGAATCCGGTGGCCGCGGAAGACTCCAAATCGCCCAACGAGAGATTGAACATAGCGGCTGTTGGAACGTCCGGACGGGCTGGTTCCGATATCCAGGGAGTGGCCAGTCAGAATATCGTAGCGATTGCTGACATCGATGCGAATTTCCTTGGTCAGGCAGCTAGCCGTTATCCCGGTGCGCGGAAATACGAAGATTTTCGAGTGATGCTGGAGAAAGAAGCGGATCGAATTGATGCAGTGGTTGTTGGCACACCGGATCATAGTCACGCTCCGGCAGCTGCCATGGCACTGCGGCTCAAGAAACATGTTTACTGTGAAAAACCTCTTACGCACACGGTCTATGAATCACGTGTCCTGACGGAACTGGCAGCGAAGAATCAACTTGTCACGCAAATGGGAACGCAAATCCATGCCGGCGCAAACTACCGGCGAGTGGTGGAACTGGTGCAAAGTGGTGCGATTGGAGAAATCCGTGAAGTGCATGTCTGGGCTGGTGCCAAGTATAGTGGTGCGAAGTTCACCAGCGGGACACCGGCCCCCGCGCATGTCAACTGGGACCTTTGGTTGGGTCCAGCGGTGGAGCGGCCTTACAGCACCGGGGTTCATCCCTTTAAATGGCGCAGCTTTTGGGACTACGGGACGGGTGCCCTGGGCGACTTTGGCTGCCATTACATGGACCTGGCTCATTGGGCCTTAGAACTAAAACACCCCACACGTGTTTCGGCCGAAGGACCTCCTGTGGAAGCGGTCAGTACGCCAACCTGGACGATTGCACACTATGAATATCCTCAGCGCGGAAAACTACCGCCCGTCAAGTTGACCTGGTATGACAGCGGGAAGCAGCCACCTCTGCTGGCTAAGTTGCGAGACAAGAAAGGCCAGCCGGTAAAAATGGGGAGCGGGCAGTTGTTTGTTGGTAAGGAAGGGATGATTCTCTCCAATTACAGTAGCCACAGGCTCTTCCCGGAGGAGAAGTTTGCTGATTTCAAACCACCCAAGCAAACGCTGCCTCCTTCCGTGGGACATCACCGCGAATGGGTTGATGCGATCAAGACAGGTAGCACGACCACCTGCAACTTCGCTTATTCTGGTGCCCTAACCGAGGCTGTCTTGCTCGGTACGGTTGCTTATCGTAGCGGAGAGACCATTGACTGGGATGGCAAGAAGTTCAAGGCCAACAACGCTCCGGCAGCACAGCAGTTGCTCCACAAGGAATATCGCAAGGGCTGGACGCTGTGATACGGGTCTGGGACTGCGAGCGAAGTTAGGCCAGGATATCTGTGATGACGCGCGCCTCACGAACACCGGTTAACCGTTCTTTGAGGCCATTGCGCTCGTAGAACAGTTCTTCGTGATGAAGTCCCAGTTGATGCAGGATGGTAGCGTGCCAGTCTGGAACGCTGACTCGTTTTTCTACCGCGGCAAATCCCAGCGGGTCGGTTTCCCCGTAACTGATGCCACCCTTGATGCCTCCTCCAGCCAGCCAGCTGACCATGGCATTCTTGTTGTGGTCTCGGCCTGCTTTATTGGCATTCTTGTCACCGGGTAACTGGGCGATGGGCAAGCGTCCGAATTCTCCCCCCCAGACAACAAGCGTATCATCGAGCAGTCCACGGCGTTTCAAATCTTCCAGTAATCCCGCGATCGGTTTATCGGTCCGGTCACAGGCGGCTCTTAGACCGCTTGTCAGTCCCGTATGGTTATCCCAAATCTGGGCATCGATGAACAACTGAATAAATCGTACGCCCCGTTCGACAAGTCGACGGGCGTAAAGGCATCGTCGACCATAGGAGTCGGTTGGTTCCTTGCCAATGCCGTACAAGTCGAGGGTTTCCTGGCTTTCATCATTCAATTCCAGGGCATTGGAGGCGGCTAACTGCATGCGGGCCGCCAGTTCGTAGGTAGCGATTCGTGCTCCTAAATTGCGATGTCCACCGTGCTGCAGGAGGTGGATGTTATCAAGACCTGACAACAGTTGCCGTTCGACTGCCGTGACGGAGTCTGGCTCATCAAACTCGCGTGTCAGGTTCAAGACGGGCGATCCGGTACTGCGGAACCGTGTTCCCTGGTAGACCGGTGGCAAGAAACCGGCTTGCCAGTTTTGTGTGCGGTTAATCGGCAGACCCTTGGGATCATCCAGCACAACGTAAGCTGGCAGGTTTTGATTCTCACTTCCCAAGCCGTACGTTACCCATGCTCCCAGCGTTGGTAAACCAGGATTCATGCGACCGCTTTGAATAATAAACAAGGCTGGTTCATGAGTCAGGTTAAACGTGTACATGGAACGGATGACTGCGATATCGTCCACCCGGGTGGCCAGGTGAGGCATGGCATCGGAAACCCACGTTCCCGAATTGCCGTGTTGAGCAAATTTGTACGGGCACCGCATCAATGCCCCGGCGGCAGCTGGATTTTCAACTTCACCCGCAATCTTATCGAAGTATGATTCACCGTGCCGTTTATTGAGCTCTGGTTTTGGGTCAAACAGATCCATTTGACTGGGCCCGCCGTTCATGAATAAGTGAATCACTGACTTCGCCCGTGGCTGGCCGCCTGGCTGGCGAGGTTTTAGGTCGTAGAACCTGCCCCCAGCATGTTCCGGTTTATCCTTGGCCTGGGCCGGTACGGCTGAAAAGAGATCGTTACCTAGCAACCAGGTGAGAGCAGCTGCCTGCAATCCCTGCCCGGCGTGGTGGAACCACTGGCGGCGGGTTATGGGGCTGACCGGCGAAGGTGTTCTAATGCTCATGAGTCAAGGTGCTGCTATCCAGAGGGATCTAGTCAATATAAAT
>JAYGDG010000137.1:0-1545 GCA_046583015.1 Pirellulaceae bacterium
GGGAACTCAACTTCGATGTAATAGGCAGCCCAGCCCTGCTCTGGTTCTGGCACCTCGGTGACCACGGCATTGGCTCCCTCCAGCGGTTGGCTTGTCCATTTGCTTTCCCGGAAGTCGCGAGTTTTGCTGGTCGCCTTCCAGAGCTTTGCCTGCCCCCCCTCCCCTCGCCACTTGGCACGGAATCTTCCATCCGGGGAGACTTCCCATTTCATGGCCGAGAGGGTTTCGCCGTCGAGTGATTTCTTGAAAAAGTAGGCCATCGTCGGGGCGATCTGTGCTCCCAGTCCATGGCCCGCGTTGGCCAGGTAGTAGAGATGCTTGGGACCAGACAAACTGGGAAAGTAGAGGCTGGAAGCGTCAACCGTCCAGTAGGGATCGTTGGTCCCCAAAATAATCAGCTTGGGCAGCGTCAGTTTTTCGCGGTACGCATAGGGGTCAACAAGATTGGTCAGCAACTGGCCCCGTTTCGTTTTCATCCGATTGGGGATGTCAAACTCGAGGTAAGGCTGAATCATGCGGCTGTATTTTCCGTACGACTTTACTTGTTGCTCCATCTGGGGCTGCATGTTCAGCACGTCGATCACCATCGGCGCAATAGCCACCACCCGCTCGTCCGCCGCCGCGGTCAGCCAGGTGGTCCAGCCCCGCTTGGAGGCCCCGGAGACCACGAATCGTTTGATCGCCTGGTCCTGCTTGGCCTTCATGACGGCCGCCGTGGTATCCATGGCCCGCACGGCGCTTTCCACCATCGGTAGCAGCAGGGGCCAGTCGTCCCCTTCGTTCTTGACAAACTTGTCAAACGTGAGGGCAATCAGGTCATCTTCGTAACGGTTTCCTTGTAGCGGCTGGTTGGGTACCTGCTGCAGGATCACGATCGGAGATTGAGCGAGGGTTGCAATGTAAGACATCAAGCGAGCTTCACCCGAATCTGGCTTTGGCTGGCCACTGCGCGACGAGCCGCCCGTAATAAAGAGGACAGCCGCATCCTGGTGGGTTACCTTGGCTGGAACCAGTATCGAGAGCCAGTGTTTCCACGGTTTCCCTCGCCAGGTTTGGGAGGTCATCTCGACGACATACGCCTGGCAGGCGCCCACCCTGTGTTCCCCGACGATGCGGTAACGGTACGAGGCGTCCACCTTCTTGACGTCCGCCAGGGACTGGGCCTCCGCGACCGGAAGATTTGAACAGACAGTCAGCAGCAGCAGGCAAACGGGGAGACATAGCATTCGCTTGATCATGAGATTTTTTCTGCAAAAGGGTGCCAGGATTAGAGTCATCGATTGATTGTTGATGTAGTATAGGCGCAACGAAGAGAGAGCGCTTCCTACCGGAGCGACAATTTCCCGGAATAATCGGTCGGCTTTTTAGCAGCAGTCAGCAAGTGATGAATCCACAGGATTTGGTAGTGACAAAAGTGGCGCCCCAGTGTGGCGCGGAAGTGAGCGGCCTCAACCTGGCCCAGCCATTGGACGAAGCGACCGTTCAAATACTGCAGTCTGCCCTGGCCGAACATGGCGTCCTCTTCTTTCGCGACCAGGCGATGAC
>JAYGDG010000233.1:0-1791 GCA_046583015.1 Pirellulaceae bacterium
CAAATGCGGTTGCAGCGTTGGGGCGGAGTGCTGCAAAGGGACGGACCATTACCCTTATTACTATTACTACGTATTCGAGCGCTACAGCACCTTTCGCGAGTTGGCCCAGCGTGTGAACGAGCCGAGTCCAGGCTGGTATCAGCAAGGTGTGAATCTGTTGGCCAGGCAGCAAGCCGCCAACGGCAGTTGGATGGGTTCGGGTAAGAAGGGGCAGTTTATTGGTCCAGTAGCCGCGACCAGTTTTTCCGTTTTCTTCTTGATTCGTAATACACGTAAGAGTGTCAGCAAGCTGGCTCAGACCACTGATTTTCAAGGTGGCCGTGGACTGCCGGCTGACACGACATCGGCTCGTTTTCAGGGTGCCAAGGTGATGGGGTCGCCAATCGGTGGAGATATTGATTCCTTGTTGGGGTTGCTGGAAGACGTCGATAATCCCAAGTTCAATAACCTGGTCGCCTTGCCACCGGAACTGGTGCTTTCTACGGACCAAAAGAAGCGCAATGCCCAGGTGGCTAAGCTGGAGAAGATCATCCGCAGTGGTAACTATGAAGCCCGGCGAATTGCCGTGCAAAACCTGGGGCGTTCCCAGGGCATGGATGCGGTACCGATATTGATTTTTGCCGTGAGCGATCCGGATGAGACAGTGATGAAAGCGGCCCGCGACTCGTTGCGGTTTATTAGCCGACGGATTGAGGGCTTTGGCCTGCCTGATAAGGCCACACCGCGAGAGCGAGGGCAGGCCCAGGAGAAGTGGCGTAACTGGTATCGTTCGGTGCGGCCGGATGCCAAGTTCGACTGAGCCGGTAGCAGGAAGATTGAGTTTCCAGACAGAAATCGGGAATTAACTGTGTCAACAATCCCAACGGAAAACAGACGCAAGCATCTCATCGCAGGCGACGCGATGACGGTTTCTCAGTATGACCGGGTCTCGGGGATGCTGGTCGTGACGCTTATTTTCGTCGGGTTTTTTGTCTTGGTGATGTTCTTGATCTGGTTGACCCATATCCTGAACTTCCGAGAACAGGCGGTCAAGGTCACGCTGATCGAACCATTTGGTCGTGGTGAGGCCGCCGAGGGGTATGAACGGGACATTGAAGAACCTGGCCTGGAGGAGATCGAAGAGTTTACCGAGCCGCGGATCGAGGAGACGTTCGAGGCCATTACTGATACGATTACCACCAACGCCGCTTCCCTGATGGCTCTTAATACAGGGGAGACTTCCAGCAGTCACGGCAGTGGGATGGGGGACAGTCGCGGCGTCGGCCCAGGTGGTGAGGGGGATGGCAATGTGGTCCCTCGTGTGGAACGCTGGAGAATCAGTCTCAAGGCTGCCAATATCAACGCCTTCGCCTCTCAACTGGATTTCTTCGGCATTGAAATCGGAGCCTTGGGCGGTGGTATTTCGACCGTCGATTATGCTTCCGGTTTGAGCGGTTCGATCAAGAAACGAAGGGTGAGCGGTGGTGGTAATGAAAAACGTTTGTTTTTTCACCCCGAAGAGAAGATTTCAGAAATTTGGACTCGGCAATTGCTGGAGAAGGCAGGATTCCCGGTCAATGGACGTGTGATTTTACACTTTTATCCGCGTACAGCGGAAAATGAGCTGGCCATAGCAGAAAACAACTACTTACAAAAGGCGGGCAAGACTTTACCGGCAGTTCGTCGGACCTATTTCGCAGTCCGTGGCCAGCCCGGAGGATTTCAGTTTTTTGTGGTGCAGCAGGAGTATCGGGCTGTTTTTAAATAGCCGAGGACCTCACCAGCACTCTCGGTCTGGAGTATGTAAGCGTT
>JAYGDG010000275.1:0-1934 GCA_046583015.1 Pirellulaceae bacterium
AAGAAATTCCCAACGACTCACTCTCAGAACGATCCCGATTGACCCGAATCGCCAATCAACTCGCCAGCGGTGAGCAAGCCATGACTCGACATCTTGGTGGAGTGAGTATTGAGTCGATCGACTATGACCCGCAACAAGGCCACTTCCAGCTGCAATACGAGACACTTCATTCGCAACCAACTGCTGACCAGCAGTCACTAATCGTTGACCGGATCATTGGCAATGTTGGCTACCGACCGGACGATCGTCTCTTCCAGGAACTGCACGTTCATCAGTGCTACGCAACTTCTGGGCCTATGAAGCTGGCGACGGCATTAATGGACGACTCAACACAAGACTGCCTGCAACAGACCACGACTGGCCCAGAAACGCTGCTCACCCCAGAACCCAATTTCTATATCCTGGGAAGCAAAAGTTATGGCCGTAATTCCCATTTCCTGTTTGCCCGCGGGCTCGACCAGATCCAGCAACTGTTCACCATCATTGGTCAGCGAGATGACTTGAATCTATACGACAGCGTCCGCAAGCTGGCAATGTAAGACCTGGATAATTAACCAATTCGTACACCTCAACGAAACTCTACCATGCCCTCAAGCGATCCCGCTCTTCACGCACCGGTTGTGCACCTTAGCCACTTGGACCACCTGTGGTTTCAAGTTGCCGGTACGCTCTGCAATCTCACTTGTCATCATTGTTTTATCAGCTGCAGCCCCAAGAATGACAACTTCCGGTTCTTGAGCCTGGCCACGGTTGACCGATACCTGCAGGAATCGATATCCCAGGGAGTCAAAGAGTATTACTTCACCGGTGGCGAACCCTTTCTTAATCCCGAGATGGTTCCGATTCTGACCACTACGCTCCAATACGGCCCGGCAACTGTCTTGACCAATGCTACCGTGCTCAAGGATGACTGGCTCACCACGCTGGCCGCCGCCGAAGCCGCCAGTCCCTACTCGCTGGAATTCCGTGTTTCCCTTGACGGATACTCCCCGGAAACCAATGACCCCATCCGAGGTGCCGGTACGTTTCAACGGGCCCTTGATGGTCTTCAAAAACTGGTTCAATTCGGTTTCCTGCCGATCATCACCGCCACCAGGACCTGGCCAGACTCAGAAGATTCGCAAATCCTGCAATGTTTTTCTGAGACCTTGCAGTCGATCGGTTACCAGCGCCCACGTATTAAGCTGCTCCCCACGCTGAAGATCGGCGCAGAGGAAAACCGGACCCACGGATATCGCGACAGTGAGCGCATTTCCAGTGACATGCTGGCCGATTATGACCTTGGCCAGCTTGTCTGTGAACACAGTCGCATCGTTACCGACCGAGGCGTCCACGTTTGTCCCATCCTAATCGATTCTGACGATTCACTGCTGGGACAATCCCTGGACGAAGCTGCTCAGCCCTTTGCCGTACGCCATGGTGCCTGCTACACCTGCTACCAGTACGGAGCCATTTGCACCAACCCCTCCAGCCCCTCGGCCTCTGCCAGTGGACAGCGCCAGGCGCCGATGGCCGCAGCCCGGGAAACCGGGCAATTGAAACAAACATGATCTCACGCATTGCCTGCCTGGGCGGAATCTACAGCAACTACCTGGCTCTGGAAGCCGCTCTCCAGGATGCCAGCCACCGAGGAGTCGAGGCGATTTACTGCCTGGGTGACCTGGGAGCTTTCGGTCCCCATCCAGATCGAGTCTTTCCGCTGCTAGATAAGTATCAAGTCCAGTGCGTGCAGGGCAATTACGATCACTCCATCGGCCATGGACTCGATGACTGCCAGTGCGGCTACACGGATCCGACAGACAACTACTTTGCTCAGATCAGTTACGATTACACATTGGCAAACACGGCCAAAAATCATCGTCCCTTGCTCAAACAATTTCCTCAGCACGTGCGTTTGCAACTTGGCAAGTTGCGCGTACTGCTATGTCACGGCA
>JAYGDG010000358.1:0-8778 GCA_046583015.1 Pirellulaceae bacterium
TTACACTTCGTTCTGACTTTCTTCCTCGGTGCTACCCGGTGAGCCCGAAACAAAGAAGAACCCAACCACGATCATGATTCCGAAAACCACGCCGATCGTGATAACCACCGGTCCGGCAATCGGATGACTGGCCTTGCTGGCAATCGCGGTCAAGGCGGCCGCAATCGCCCCCAGCACAGAGATACCCATCAGGACGTTCCACCATAACAGGCTACTTCCTTGCGGCTTGTCGTCACCGAGGATTTTCCTGCTGTTCATCATCAGCATGAAGGTGACATAGGCGATTGGCAGTAACATCATGCCAAAGGCCGAAACCAGGATTGCCAGCCACATCTTGGCGTCACCATCCCAGAATAGCCACCAGCAGGCGCCCACCAGTCCAGCCACCAGGCAACCGACAATGTGGGGCATCCCACCCTGTTTCTGGCCCAGCATTTCGCAGAAAGCATAGCCGTTAATGAGCATCAGGATAATGATTGAGGAAAACCCCATGCCGAGGACACCGATCCCAAAGACGGTGTTTGCCGTGGTACCGCCAAGCAAGGGTGCCAACGATTCGGAAAGCTGAAAAGCATTCCGCTTCACCAGTGACGCAGCGACCTCTTTCTCTGCTTTGGGAAGTTGCGCAAGGCGGGCTTCTTTTTCCGCGTCGGAAAGATCCTTGAAACCCTTGTCAGTGGCTTCAAGGCGGGCCATGAGGTGCCCACTGCCGTCCTTGTAGAGCGGGCTTTCCTTCATGACCGTGATGTCGGCACTGCCAAATTTGTCATCCATTTTCCCGTTAAACATGGTACCGGCAGCAATCACCACGCAACTGGTCACCAGGACGTAGGGGATCGCCATGCCGGTCGACAAGTCAAACTTGGCCAAACCGCGGAAAGGCTTATCCCAACCACGTGCCAGCATTGAATAGGGCAATAAGAACGTCATGTTAATGCCGACCGCCGTGGCGGCTGCGCCGATCATAACGTCACGCTGGGCCTGTACAACACGTTCGTCCCAAAACCCTGAAATACCTTCGGTAAAGCCACTAATATTACCAGCCAGGGCTCCAGCCGGTTTAACCCATTGTGTCAGGTCAGGGATGAAACCGGAGAGAATCGATCCCCAGACGAGTTCATCCTTGAGCGACAAGATGACCACCACTCCAAAAAAGGAAATCACCACAATTCCCACCATGATTTTCAGGGCCCAGTCAAAAATCTTAGCGGCCAGGCCTCGCTGGCTGTTGAGGTAAACCAGGAAACCGGCCAGCGCAAAAAAGATGGCAGAGATGGTAATCTTGTAACCATACATCTTATCGCCATTCTCCACCGCTTCCTTGTACTCAGGCGTGTTGCCAAAGCCGATCAGGTTTTTCTCCAGGGCTTCAAAACAGAGACCAAATTGTGGCATGCACCAGATCATGTTGGCCGTAATCGTGGCCATCAGCCAGCCCCAACCCAGAGCAGGATTAATGTGCTCGTTGATCAGTGGAAAAGGGCGTTTACCCGTGGAAAGTGTCACGTAGCTGATCGCGCTGAGCATCACCACGCCCATCACGATGGCGACCAGTTGTAGCCAGAGCATATCGGTGCCACCCAGGACACCGAGAAACAGGGCACCGGAGAGGGAACCACCACCGAGCGTGATGGCGCTTTGTAGCCAGCCCGGTCCGGAAAGCTTCGTGTAGACACCCAGCTTGCCGCCCAGTCCCTTGGACTCGACCGACAATAACATCTCCCGTTCTTGTGCTATCCGATCCGAACCAGTTGCCATCGTTGTTTCCTTTTCTCAGGTCTCGATCTTCTGTTCATCCCAGGCGACTAACGGCTGATTGTTCTCTTTTTTCCTGAAAATACAATGTGAATCTGCCACGAACTGCAACTCTCTACAGTCCCTGGGCTGCCAGCCAGCGTTCGGCATCCAGGGCAGCCTGGCAGCCAGTGCCGGCGGCCGTAATGGCCTGTCGATAGTAGTCGTCCGCCACGTCCCCGGCCGCAAAGACCCCTTCCGCGCTGGTGTTGGTCCGCTGCGGTTGGGTCCAGGTTAAATAACCCTTCTCATTCATCTCCAGTTTTCCCTGCAGGAAACCGGTGTTGGGCGTGTGTCCAATGGCTACGAAAAACCCGGACGCCGCCAGTTCGCGTGAGCTGTCATCGACGGTGCTGCTCAGGCGGGCACCCGTGACCCCGTCCTCGTCGTTACCGAGAACCTCCTCGCAGACATGATTCCAGACAATATCGATCTTCTCGTTATCGACGGCCCGCTGGACCATGATCTTGGAAGCCCGCAGTTCGTCCCGACGATGTACCAGGTGCACCGTCGAGGCAAACTTGCTCAGGTAATCCGCTTCTTCGACCGCCGAATCACCACCGCCGATAACGATACAGGGGTGACCGCGAAACCTGGGCAGGGCGCCATCGCAAACCGCGCAGGCACTAACACCCCGGTTCTTGTACTGGTCTTCAGAATCGAGGCCCAGGTAATTGGCACTGGCACCGGTGGCAATGATCAGGGAATGGGTCTCTGTCTTTTCGCCACTAAGGCTCGTCAGTACGAAGGGTCGGCTGTCTAAATCAACCTCGACAATGTCATCGGTGATCACGCGGGTGCCAAAATTGACTGCCTGCTGACGCATCAATTCCATCAGCTCCGGTCCACTGACCCCTTCTTTGAGGTGCGGAGCCATAATTTGACGGCGTTCCTTGGCAACCGAATCATCCAGGTAACCTTCCAGGTTCCCGGCTGGAAACCCCGGGTAGTTCTCCACTTCGGTGGTAAGTGCCAGTTGCCCCAGGGGCAACGTCCCATTCTGCCGATTGTCTTCGGTGATGGCCCCTTCAAAAACAAGCGGCTTTAAGCTGGCCCGCGCCGCGTAAATGGCCGCCGTCCAGCCAGCCGGTCCACTGCCGATGATGACAACATGTTCTGGCACGGGTCTGATTCCTTTCGATCGATCTCGCTTCTAATTTTCGCCGCTGGCAGGTTCAACCAGGGCACGAACAAACGGACATTATAAGGGCCCTTGGGGAAGCGTCCACTACCGCAGCCAGCCAGGGACTGAGCGATTTCGCCCGTTTTCCCCGATGCGAAAAAAGTGAGCGGCTGGTATCATGAAACCGTCCCAGAAAACTGGCAGAAGCTGGTTACTGGCACTTCATTTCACGTCAAACCAGGGGAATTCACCGCAATGATCACCTTGTTGATTGCCGTTGGCTCCTTTGTCGGCTTTATCGTTGCCTATCACACCTATGGCAAGTGGCTCTCCAAGAGGATCTTCGGGCTGGACCCGGAAGCCGAAGTGCCAAGCAAGCAACTGCGCGACGACATCGATTTTATACCGACCAAGAAAGAAGTGATCTTTGGTCATCACTTTACCAGTATTGCCGGCACCGGTCCGATCGTAGGGCCGGCGATTGCCGTCTTCTGGGGCTGGTTGCCTGCACTGCTGTGGGTAATCTTTGGTTCGATCTTCATCGGTGCCGTGCATGACTTCGGGGCCCTGGTCGTCTCCTTGCGCAACCGGGGTCAGACGGTCGGTGAAGTGGCCGGGCGTCTCATCAGTGGACGAGCCCGTGTCTTGTTCCTGTTGGTCTTGTTTGCCGCCCTGACGGTCGTGCTGGCCATCTTTGGCCTGGTGATTGCGGTTATCTTTAAGCTCTATCCCGAAACGGTCCTCTCGGTTTGGATCGCAATCCCGATTGCCCTGGGGATCGGCTTTTGGGTCTATCGCCGCGGTGGCGGGCTGCTGATTCCCTCGATTGCGGCACTGATCCTGCTCTACGTCGCGATTTACCTTGGTGTGTATCATTTCAACAAACCCGTGTTTGCGACTGCCGGGGCAGAGATTCCAGGTATTTTTACAGTAAGCAACCCCATTGTCTGCTGGACCATCATCCTGATGACTTACTGCTTTTTTGCCTCGGTCCTGCCGGTCTGGACGCTGCTGCAACCGCGTGACTACATCAACAGTCACCAACTGATGGTGGCGCTAGCGCTGCTGGTGGTTGGCATCCTGGTGGCTACCAGTACCGGAAAGGCCGACCTGCTCAGCAGTGCTCCAGCCATTGCCGAGAAGATGCCGGCCGGGGCTCCCCCAATCTGGCCGTTCCTATTTATCACGATCGCCTGCGGCGCGGTGAGCGGCTTTCATTGCCTGGTCAGCAGCGGAACCTCGAGCAAACAGTTATCGACGGAAACCGATGCCCAGTACGTCGGTTACGGTGCCATGCTGCTCGAAGGTGCCCTGGCCGTAATCGTCATCCTGGCCTGTTGTGCTGGCGTGGGAATGGGGGTGACTCTTGAGGATGGTTCCACCCTAACCGGACTCGAGGCCTGGCACACCAAGTACGATGCGGGGGGTTCCTGGGCCGGCTTTGGACTGGGACAAAAGGTGGGAGCTTTTGTTGAGGGCGGTGCGAACTTTGTCCACACACTGGGAGTTTCTCTCGAATTAGCCGTTGGCATCATCGCCGTGCTGGTCGCCAGTTTTGCAGCCACCACGCTCGATACGGCAACCCGTTTGCAGCGATACGTGGTCCAGGAACTGGCAACCACCGTGCGGATCCAACCTCTGAAAAACAAGTACTTGGCCACTGCCTGCTGCGTCTTTCTGGGAGGTGCCATGGCCATGATTCCTGCACCAGGCCAGGGAGCAGGAACCGGAGGCCTGATTCTCTGGCCCCTGTTTGGCGCCACCAACCAGTTGTTGGCAGGCCTGGCATTCATGGTGATCGTCTTCTATTTGTGGCGACGTAACAAACCGATTTGGTTCGCCTTCATTCCCATGGTCATCATGCTGATCATGCCTGCTTGGGCGCTGCTGTGGCAATTGTTTCATCAAAACCCGGATCCCGCACTCAGCGGCTGGTTCTGGCCGCTCTGGGAAATGATTAGCGGAGAGAAAGCCTGGGGCTGGCAGAATACACACCTGCTCTTTAGCGTGGGAGTCATGGTGATGGCGCTGCAGGTTTGGATGGTGATTGAAGGCCTGCTGCTGCTACCGAAAGTACGCGGTATCGAAGAAGAAGCCCTGCCGCCACTGCCGCCACATCCCTCGGTGGCCGGTGGACGATCCTGTTAAGCCTGCTCTGCTTCATCTTGAGGCAATGACGGCTTGAGAACCTGCTGTATTTCAATTGCCTTATAGCCTTGCATGGTCCCGGCACGGGCCATGAACTTCGGCTCCCCATCGAGATAGATTCGAAAACCATCGTCAGCCTCGATAGGAGTTCGCAAGATATCACCTTCGGCCAGTTCGGCGAAATCAGCCGGCGAGATTTTCATCTGGGCCAGGAGGGCACGCAAGTGCGTCTGACCCGTCATTTGCTGCGGGTGAGCCGCATCGAATTTCATAACTGCATCATTGGTGTCAGCCTCTTGCAGAACACCTTGCGCCAACGGAGCTCGGGAACTGCGCAAAGCACTCAGGGGCAATCCCTGTCGCCAGCTTCCCCGCACGTCATCGAAACTGATCTCCAATTGCACTAGCACCAACTCGTCACGAGGGGCCAGGCCTTGCATGCGCCGCGGATTGGTTTCGACGCGTTCCAGCGAGAAAGTGCAGTCGAGCGTCCCGGACCAGGCTCGCTGTAAGATTGCCAAGAATCGTTCTGTAATTTGTTGCATTAAGTGCAGTTCAATTTCAGTGGCTGTTCTTCTCTCCAGTGTGGAGACCTGGTTTCCACCACCCAGCAGGCGGCTAATGATCGGGAACAGAACGGCAGATTCAATTTCCAACAGCCAGGGGCTCTGCAATGGTTCTGCTCGCAGCACATTCAGGCAGGTAGGCATTTCCATCCCCAGGATGAACTCACCCACAGTCGTCAACTGAACGCTGGCTGCCCGCACTTTCACGTCGGTGCCAAGCGAATGTTGCAGTTCCGCCGCTAGTTCCGCGCAAATCCCCTGGTAACGGACCTGGACCGCTTCCAACTGGCGTTCCTGCCAGCCACTGGCCGACGACTGCTCGCTGTCAGCGCTGCCGGACGCCGTATCGACAGGCTCAGAATCATCTGCCGCAGGCGGGGCATCCGGTGCGTGACCTGAGAGACCGTTCATTTCATCTTCGTTAAAAACTTGATCATCCATGATCTTCTCACTGACGTATTTGTCCGTCTCCCAAAGCAACATACTTGTACGAGGTTAATTCATTGAGGCCACAGGGGCCGCGGGCATGAAACTTGTCGGTGCTGATGCCGATTTCTGCGCCCAGTCCGAATTCACCGCCATCGTTGAATCGCGTACTGGCATTGACCATCACAGCTGAACTGTCAACTTCGTTAGTAAAGGCCTCGATGGCCGCTTGATCGCTAGTCACGATGGCATCCGTATGATGCGAGCCATGCTGATTAATATGCTCAATAGCCTCTGCCACGGAACCGACAAGGCAGACGGAAATGATGGGGCCCAGGTACTCCTGGTCGTAATCTTCTTCGGATGCTGCCAGGATATCGGCGGACAACTGGCGACTCGCTTCGTCTCCGCGAATTTCAATGCCGTGGCTTTGCAGAGCAGCAACGACCGCCGGCAAAAACTTCTCCGCCACATCCTCGTGGATTAGCATCGATTCACACGCATTGCAAACACCTTGCCGCTGACACTTGGAATTGATCACGATCGATTCGGCCATGGCAAGATCGGCAAACTGGTCCACGTAGACGTGACAATTACCTGTAAAATGCTTGATCACCGGCATCTTGGCCTCTGCTGAGACCCGCCGAATCAAGCCCTCACCACCGCGCGGAATTGCCAGATCAATATATTGATCGAACTGCAAAAAGTGACCCACTGCTTCGCGATCCAACGGTTCAACGAGTTGGACCGTGTTCTCCGGCAAACCAACCTGGCGGGCCGTGTCGGTTAATACCTTAACAATCGCCCGACTCGAAGAGGCCGCTTCTTTACCACCACGCAAAATCACGGCATTGCCACTCTTAATGCAAATGGCAGCCGCATCGGCCGTAACGTTCGGTCGTGATTCATAAACAAAGAAGATCACACCCAGGGGAACACGCACCTTGTTGATTTTCAAACCATTGGGACGATCTCGAGATTCAATCACTTCGCCAAACGGATCTGCCAGGGCGGCAATCTCTTCCAATGCCTGGGCAATACCAGCAACCCGTTCTTCGTTCAAGACGAGTCGATCGATCTGGGCATCGGTAAGCCCATAGCCCGCTGCCGCCTCCAGGTCCTCGTGATTGGCAGCCAGGATCTCCGCCAGTCGCTGTCGCAATTGCGCTGCCGAATCGACCAGCCACCGGTTACGGTCCGCGGCAGACGTGCGTACCAGTTCCACGGAAGCCTGCCGGGCCGCGCGCGCAACTTGCTCACAGTACTGAAGCAGGTTTTCAGGATTGACTGCTGACATGACAGCACTCCGGAACCGTTGTAGGCTTCTGTGACGCAGTTCTTGTCCACTCAACGACTGAGGGAACCTCACGGGGAACGCGGAAGTATCTGGAAAATAGGGCTGGCCGTCAATGTCGGTCACCCCCTGGGCAGCCCCTATTTTACCCCTTTTTACCTCTCCACGGAGATCGCTCCCAGGTGCTTACTGAGTCGACTGATTGGATTGGATGTTGCGAGTGGCCTCAAAAAGCAGCCAGGCTTCTCGCACGGCAGCCACGTCATGGACACGCAGCACCTGGACGTGCTGGCTGCCAACAGCCAAGGCTACCCCGACCGACCCGGCGGTTCGATCGGCCTGTTTGTCCCCTAGCAGATGGGCGATGAAGCCTTTACGTGAATGCCCCACCATCAGCGGGCAACCGAGCTCATGAAAGCGACTGGCGTTTGCCAACAAGGTGAGATTGTGCTGATGGGTCTTTCCGAAACCAATTCCAACGTCCAGACAAATTCGCTTTAGACTAACTCCGGCCTCAGCCAACTGGTCGCGACGTTGCTGCAAGTAGTCGTAGATTTCTTGCAGCACATCCTCGTATTGCGGAGTGTCTTGCATGGTTTGCGGAGTTCCTTGCATGTGCATCGCACATACCCCGGCACCACTTTCGACGGCCAGTGGCAGCATGCCTGGATCGCCTTCCAGTCCGGTGACATCGTTGATCACCTGGACCCCGGCTGCCAGTGCGGCTTCGGCAACCGCCGCTTTACTGGTATCGATTGAGAGTGGCACATCGGTTTGGGCAGCCAGCGCCTGGACGACTGGTAAAACGCGTTTCAACTCTTCGGCGGTTTCCACTGGCTGAGAATTGGGCCTGGTACTCTCCCCGCCAATATCCAGTAGGTCAGCACCTTGCCTGACCAGTTCCAGCCCGTGTTTGATGGCTGCTTCCGCGTCCCAGAATTTCCCTCCATCGGAAAAGCTGTCGGGGGTCACGTTGATGATACCCATCAAGAGGGGACGGCCGGTATAATCCAGCGTCTGCTGGCGCAACGTCCAACCATTGGCCACGGAAGAAGCATCGAACAATTCGCGGGGCGGCATCATAGCTGGCAGCTTATCAGGTGATCTGCTGCTCTGAAAAGCCGTCTACCAGGGCATTTCCATTTGAGAAACAATCTGTCGCGCCAGCTTGCGGACCAGCTCTTGCTGGGCAGTTACAAGTGACTGCCCGGACTCGGGGACAAAGTTTGCTGCCTGCCCGATGTTCAGCACGGGATCGGGTAACGGAATCTCGGCATGTCGAATAAGATTCTGTCCCTGGCGATCGAGCCAGGAGATCTGCACGACATAATTGACCTCGATGTTACGAGGTTGATCCAATGCATCTTCAGCCATGACATGTTTTCGAACATCGATAATGCGACCATTAAGGATGGTATCTGCCTGGG
>JAYGDG010000423.1:0-31102 GCA_046583015.1 Pirellulaceae bacterium
TGCGAAAACAAATGGAGCAATGGTTTCGCAGCCACGGGGATACGGTCTTGTTGAACGGTAAACGCTAGGTCGCATTTTACTCGGGGCCATGGCTGCTGGCCCAGCCCAGGCAGGCCAAGATAAATGCAGCACCGTTCCCAGCAGCGCCAGCGATGAACGTGCTAAATACCTGGCGTGGAGGTCGGTTAGCAGAGCGCTCGCGATACACTGGCGCAATAAAAACCGACCCTCCACAGCATGGCTGAGGGCCGGCTTGATTCGCAACGAAAACCCAGCAGGTTATTTAACCGTACCTGTTCCGTCAACCTTCAAATCGATGGTGAACGTATTCTCACCTGCCACGACTTCCAACTCCAACGGAGTCGTCGATGAGTTATTGAACTTCTCATTAATCTGGGTCTTGGCGCTCATTGATTCAGTCGGATCCTCACCTTCTTGCATCCCTTCCACCATCTCCAGCTCCATAGCTTCATCCGCATCCGGATCCGAGGTTTCAGGAGCGGCTGTTTTCTCGAACTTGCCGACCAGTACCTTGTATTTGCCAACCGGAGCACCTTGCTTTGTCCCGTCAGCATAAGCGGCTTCAATTGCAAAACTGCCGTCAGCGGTCGAGTCACATGCGTAAACTCGTGATGCACCAGCATTGGTGGCCTGGAGGCGAATTCGGGCATCTACCAGCGGTTTGCCCTCGTAGGTAATTTTGCCTGTAACCGGGTTCACATCCTCACTCTTGGCACCGCAGCCAAGCGAGGAAACCATTAACGCCACTACACCTAACCATAAAAAACTATTACGCATCGAATTCTCTCTTTCATAAACTACGGCGAGCTGGATTCCGTGACTTCCTAAGAACCAACCACCTAAAGTAATTATCCTGATGTTAGACCTTCCGGCTAACACCATTCCACTACAACCTGCCAAGAACAAACCCTTGAAATCCTAGCCGCTCAGACAATCAATCCAGCCTTTTACCTGAACCGAAACCAATCGTCCCACCAAGGTCTGCATGGCACCTATTTTAACGAATCAATCCTGTCCCTTGTCCCCATCAACTCGGGGCCATGACACAAGCAATGATCTAAACCCTTCTAACCAGATTCATCCACTCGCCTAATAATTCCGCAAAACTGAATTAAAAGCCGAAAATCTCTGCCTGACTCGAATCAGTCAACACAAACTGTTTCACTAGATAAGATCAAAACCAGCGAACCGCAGAACGCCATCCCTGGGAACCTGAGCTCATCTGGCTGGAAGACTCAATATAACCTTTTTTCAACAAACAAAACAACCACTTTAGCCCACCACCTATACCAAAAAACACAGCTGCTCCGTGAAAAACATGAGAAATTATGACGTTTGTAACGGCAAACGACTATTGATCGTTGTGCAACCCACCTTTTGCAGCCGTCCGATCCCGGGACCACGGTGAACCCCGGGATGGAAATACAGCCGGGGCAAACGTCAGGGCCTTGAGCCCGGCAAGCACAAAACCTGCCACCTCGAACCACTCAGGATGCCAGGATCTCGGCAATGGGTTCGCTTCCCTCGGTCACCAGGCGAACCGGGCGACCATCGGTCGTTCTCAATTCATGGTGGGGAGAAATACCCAGCAAGGTATAAATTGTTGCCGCTAGTTCCGCGGGAGTGACAGGACGATCTCGTGGACTTTCCCCCACCGCATCGCTGGACCCGACGATCGTACCTCCACGAATGCCAGCACCGGCCAGGGCCAGACTAAAAACGCGCGGCCAATGATCGCGACCACCGGCTGTGTTCAGTTTCGGGGTCCGCCCAAATTCACCCATCACCACGATAAGCGTTTCATCCAGCAAGCCTCGTTCAGTCAGGTCATCCAGCAAGGCACTAATTGCCAGGTCCAGTGACGGAATCAAGCCAACCGGTTTTTTGGCTCCGTTGTAACCTTCTTTTAAACGCGTGTAGAGATTATCGTGAGTGTCCCAACCATGGTGATTAACGGTCACAAATGAAACACCTCGCTCTACCAGTCGCCGAGCCAGCAGGCAGCTTTGACCGATCGTCCGGCTCCCATAGCGATCTCTTACTCGCCGAGGTTCCTGACCCAGGTCAAAGGCTTGCTTGGCCTGCGAAGAAGTAATCAATCGATAAGCCTGTTCAAATTCCGGATCACTGCTGCCAGCACCTCGATCCTCCACGAGTCCACTGAAGCGATCCAACTCCTGGAGATATGACTGCCGCCGCCTAATGCGCTCAGCAGTGATACCCGCATAAAACTCGAGATCACGCACGCGAAATCCAGGTTTGGCAGGATCACTACCCACCGCAAACGGCCGAATCGCCGGTGGCAGGAAACCGTGCCCGCTGATCTTGGAACCACCCACGCGAAAATCGGGAACCGCAATATGTGCTGGAAGAATCGCCTGCTGAGACTGTCGCAGATAGGCCGCAACCGATCCGTGAACCGGGTACTCCAGGACCGGGGAAGGCCGGTGACCGGTCATCAGGTAATGCGTGCCAAAATTATGTTCTCCTAGCGGTGAAGTCATGGACCGTACCAGGGCAACTTGCTTCATTCGCTGGGCCAGTCGAGGAAGACACTCACTTAATGCCACGCCAGGAATCGCTGTTTGAATCGCCTTCAAGGGACCACGGACTTCCAGGGGCGCCGAGGGTTTCAGGTCAAAAGTTTCCAGGTGACTGGGACCGCCATCCAGCCAGATCAGGATGCATGACTTGGCCCTGGGAGATGGCGAGGAATCCCTCTCCCCTACCGCCGCCTGGAGTTGGCCAATCCCCAGGCCAAGAGCCGCCAGTCCTCCAACCTGCAATACAGCACGTCGTGACACACCGTCGCAACGTCGATCAAAGTCACAGGAAGTGCTTCCGTTTTTTCTCATGAAATGTGTCCTTGGATCACGATCGTTATCGACAAGTCCAACTTGCTGCTAGTGATTCGTAACAAACTCTCGACAGGCCAGTAAACTCCAGAACAAATCCTCAAACCATTGCTGGCGTTCGGCGGCCACGGCCGACTGGTCCCATTGCTGTTTCCAGTGCTCCTTTTCCAGTTCCGTTGGATCACGACTGAAACAGGCAAGATACAACCGTTCCACGATCTGTTCCCGGGATAAGCTGGATCCAAGCAACTGGTTCAAGTAGCCCTGCTGATGGCCAATCTTCCTGTTAATCAACTCGCCATTCACGAGGTGCAACTTCCTGGTTAAACCTCCTGTCGCCGAGGCCAGTGTTCCCTCTTCACAACTTTCTTCTCGCGAGCAACGCCCCAGGATATCGAGTTCCGGAGAAGGAAGACGCGAATCAAACAGCGTGACGGCTCGCGTTCCCAATGGCAAATCCGCATAACGATGAGGAACTCCCGTCGCATCAACCAGGGCATCCATC
The DNA here is from genome assembly GCA_046583015.1 of Pirellulaceae bacterium. Lineage (GTDB taxonomy): Bacteria > Planctomycetota > Planctomycetia > Pirellulales > Pirellulaceae > JAZADA01. Next base: position 3,382 of record JAYGDG010000423.1, read on the forward strand.
AAGACCTCTGGTTCCAGGGGACGTACCAGGGCATGCGAATAAAAACGGTCATCTGCCCGGTTCTCCGGGAGGGTTAGGGCACTACGTGCATAAGCCTCGCTGCTGACAATGGTACGAACGATATAACGCCACGAGTAACCATGCTGACGAAATTCAGTTCCCAGGGCATCCAGCAAGGCAGGATGCGTGGCAGGATTGGTGGCTCGCATGTCATTGACCGGTTCCACCAGGCCCCGACCCATTAGTTTCTTCCACAAGCGATTCACCACGGATCGTGCAAAATAAGGATTCTCCGGGGCAATCAGCCAGTCAGCCAGCGCTTCCCGACCGGTCCGGGCTGTTGGCAGAAAACGCGTTCCCGGAATCCGGGGCTGGGCAGCCTCGCCCGTCCTCGGATGGGTCACCTCTGCCCCTGCCTTGAACGAGATCATCCGCCCCACCTGGAGGGGAGCAAGAATCGCTGCCAGTCCGTGGTAATCATCCTGGGTCCAACGATCCAGTGGATGGTCATGACAATTTGCACATCGCAGCCGAACTCCCATGAACAACTCGCTTACCAATTCAGCACGTGCACGTGGATCTCCAGCTGCCCGAAAAAAATTCGCCGGACCACTCTGATGAGAATCACCCATGGCGGTTAACATCTCTCGAACCATCTCGGCATAGGACGTACCATCCTGAATCCGGCGATGCAGCCAGGTATGGTAAGTCTTTGCCCCGATGCTATCCTTCGGCTGAGAACGAATCCTCAACAACTTGGCAAAATATAGTGTCCAGTAATCGGTAGCCGGTGGTGACTTGAGTAACTGGTCAATCAGTAATTCCCGTTTCGCTGGATTTTTATCTACCAGGTAACTGCGGGCTTGCTCACGTGTCGGCAAACGACCTGTCAAATCAAGGTACAGCCTTCTCACCAACGTCGCATCGTCAGCCACGGGAGAAACCGGTAACCGCAATTGCTCCAGCATGGCATGTACCTGTTGATCAATAAAACTCTCGTCCCTGGCAGACGCCAATTCAACCAACTCGTCCGAAAGAGGAACCGTGAATTGCACAGGGACCACGCGATCCAGATACCTCGCAACCACGACATGACGTCCGCGCCGTGACAAGGTGGCCCGTGATGTAACCGAATCTATCTGCACTGCAGATGAATCTTCCGGAGTAAAGACGGTCCAGCCGGTGACATCGAGCTGCTGACCATCCGCAAACGTCGCCCAGGCACGGATCTCCACCTGCTCGCCAGGCTTCCTGGCCAGGTAACTTGAAGGCTGCACGTGAAACCGAACCAAGGGTCGGGGAGGACCGCGGGGAGTACCCTGCTCGATCCAGCGCAACAAACGCTTGGCTCCTGCCTTCTCCGGGTCCAGGCGGTAACCACCCCCATGATCCAGTAGGCCGGTAGGTTTCAATAACAACAGGCTGGCCACCGGTTGCGACAGGTTCACCCGGCGCCCATCCCGTTGCCGAACAATAGCATTATAGTCCGCTTCAGGATTACTACCGTACAGTGAAAGATGAAAGCCGCCTCGACCCGCTGCCGCTCCATGACAGGCTCCCGCATTGCAACCTGCCTTGGTCAAAACAGGCACAACCTGGGTATCAAAATGAACGGTTTCCGTTGGTGCAGCACCCATGAGTACTGCCAGGTAAATGCTGTAACAATTCAACAATCAATCACTCCAAGAGACCTTTGCCCAGTCCACGACTACTTTCAATCATCATGCGCAAGCCCCGGCAACTCAACCGCCGCGCGACTGCGAAAAACCGTCTAGCGATCCGGTTGCTGCCCACGCTGGCGAGTTCCACTGGATTTCTCCGGTTCTCCAGGTGGTTTCTTGATCGGTTCCGGAAACTGCGCGGCCCATTTTTTCAGGTAACGCTGAGCAGCCTCGGTACCGTAGTTTCCCAACTTGCCGGCAGCAATAATGCGTCGAGCAGCACGCCCTGCCTGCTGAGCAAAATCCGGATGTTTTACGAAATATTTTTCGGCCGCCTGGGCAGCACGTTCCACTTCCTCTGCCGAGGCCTCCTTGCGAATGACTGGACCCAGGAGCGGGCGCAAATCAATCTTCTGCTTCGACGCCCCGGTCGCTGGACGGGTCCCCGGTTTTCTGGCAACCGGACGTCGGGGACTCAGGTCTGCCAATGTGGGCATCTTGCCTCCGATGACTTTCACCACGGGCTTGAGAATCCTCATGGTGTCGGCCTGCAGGCTGGGTGAAATCAAGGCGACATTACTGACAACCTTGTGGTCCCTGGCAAACACGATGGTCAACGTGACCTTCCGATTCAACCCATAAGATCCAGGCCCCTCCTTGCCGTCCAGGGAAATCGTCACGGGAGCTTTTTTAGGTAACGCGTGCTGAGCACGTTTCAGCCGTCCTTCCAGCGCAGTCAGGTCATCACCCAGGAAAATCAAGCTGCCATAAAGCTCTTTCGGGTGCTGCTCCACGTAACGCATCAAGGCCTGCGTCAGGCTGTTTCCAGGACGTGTTAACTCGTGAACAAAAATGAATAACGTCGGCCGAGTGCCAGCTTCCTTGAGCAGGTTCACTTCCTTGCCAGCCAATTCACCGAACAGGCCTCGCACCTGGAGGTCTGACAGCTTCTCTCCAGGCTGCGGTCCTGAGAATACCGGCGGATCCGCACCCTGGCAGATTCCTGACGAAATGCACAGCGTAATTGCCAGGCAGCAATCCTGGACCTTACGGGACCATCTTCGTGTTGTCATCGGAGTCACTCCTCATCAAATCAAAATGCAGCCACCTCACAAGAAGGTAAACCAGTACCCCTTGCATCTTACCAACAACCGACCGGACTGAAAGTTCCGGTGCCCGGCCGAAAAACTACTCCTAAATCCCCACGGCACAACCCCTTGCAATGATTCAATCAAGCTTCGGTTTCGCTGTTATTGAATTTTTATCATTTTTTTTTTGCCCCCTGGACCAAACGTGTCACACACCCCTCGATACTCATTAACAAGAGACAGGGGCAAGGGCATTCACGCCTCCCCACACGAAACGATCAACCACTTTCCCGTCACCCCTTGCAGGAGAACAATCATGGCCAAGTATTACATCGAATCCGGACAACTCAAGCGAGTCATCGAAGCCAGTGGTCCCATTTCAGCAGCTGCCATTGCACTGGAAAGTGCTCGCGAGCAGGATCTTGAATTAGCCCGGCTGCTAACCATTAACGAACGCGGTTTTGTCCGTGAACGACCGCATACCGAGCGATATACGAGTGACCTGATCCTGGAAACGGGTACCTTACTGACCCTGCTCTGGGAGCAGGCGTTTGAATAAATGACTTGTCAAAGGTGACGATTTGCACGCTGCGACTGACTTCGAATTCCACCTGATTGCAGTATACTTAACCAATCGATGATTCATTTTCTTCGCGATTGGAGATACTTGCCATGCCTGATTCCTGTCTGTCGCAGCGTCGCTGGTCACAACTCCGACTGTTCATCCTGGTCAGCCTCTGCGGATGGTGCACAACACTCAGCACGTTGGCAGCCGATGCCAGGCGCCCCAATATTCTATGGATCAGTACGGAAGACATCAGTGCCCACCTGGGTTGCTATGGGGATCCCCATGCCAAAACTCCCCGCCTGGATCAACTGGCACGCGAAGGTGTGCGTTACTCACACGCATTTGTTGTCGCTGGCGTCTGCGCGCCCTGCCGTTCCTCGGTGATCACCGGCATTTACCCCACCACGCTGGGAACACAACACATGCGCTGCCAGGCAACGCTGCCGGCAGAAATTAAATGCTTCACGCAATATCTCCGCAGTGCCGGCTATTATTGCACCAATCGTTCCAAGACTGATTACCAGTTCAAGGTTCCATCCGAGGCCTGGGATCAATCTGGTGGTCGAGGCCATTGGCGCAATCGACCGGATCCGGACCAGCCTTTTTTTGCGGTCTTCAATTTCACCACGACCCATGAAAGTGCCATTACATCAGACAACAAATATCAGCAAATGATCAAGGCACTACCAAGGCAACTGGTCATAGAACCGGCCACGATAACGACCTTACCACCTTATTATTGTGACACGCCTGTCACGCGGAAAGACTGGGCTCGCAACTATAACCTGATTGCCGCGATGGATCGCCAGGCAGGAGTCCTGCTGGAGCAACTCAAGGAAGATGGCCTGGCCGATAATACTATCGTGATCTTCTGGTCCGATCACGGGATTGGGTTACCACGTGGAAAACGCTGGCTCTATGATTCCGGGATGCATGTTCCGCTAATCGTGCGAATTCCCGAGGCGTTACGAGTCGGGAACCAGGGAAAACCGGGAACGGTTAATAACGAACTGGTCAGCCTCATCGACCTGGCTCCAACACTCCTCAACCTGGCAGGAATCAAGATTCCCCGGGTCATGCAGGGGCGTGCATTTCTTGGTACCCGGCTAACTGCTCCGCGTCAGTACGTGTACGGGGCGCGAGATCGCATGGACGAACGCTATGACATCATCCGGGCAGTCCGTGATCAGCGCTACAAGTACATCCGCAACTACGAACCATTCAAGGCCTATTACCAGTACATGAACACCCCCGAAAAAGGTGCCTCCATGCGCGAACTGAGACGCGTGCATGCGCTGGGACAATTACCGCCGGCTGCCGCCCGTTTCATGGCCGATCACAAGCCTCTCGAAGAACTTTACGACCTGCAGAACGATCCCCACGAAATCAATAACCTGGCAGCCTCCGGAGCACACCAATCGATCCTTGCTCGATTGCGACAAGCTCACCTGCAATGGGTTTTGGATACCAGGGACCTGGGACTTCTGCCTGAACCGGAAATCGTACTTCGCGAGCAACAGTTCAAAAGCCGCTACGCCATCCTGCGCCAACCTGGGGGAGAATCTCTCGTCCAGCAACTACGCAAGACGGCTGGCCTGAGTCTCAGGGGAATCGATGCCATCCCGGAATTATTGCAAGGCATCGACGCCCACGATGCAGCTGTTCGTTACTGGGCCTGTATCGGGCTGGGAAACCTTGCGGCCGGCGCCCGTCAGCATCAAGCAGCGGTCCGGGCAGTGCTCCAGGACCCTTCGCCCAGCGTCAGCATCGCCGCCGCGCGAGCACTCTGCCGTATGAATGAACCTGCTCCTGCTCTTCCCATCCTGGTTCGACACCTCAAGAGTCCACGCGAGTGGGTTCGTTTGAATGCCGCCATCGTTCTGGATGAAATCGACGACCAGGCTCGGCCGGTGATCAAGGATCTCCAGGTGGCACTGCAAGACAAGCAAAACAAGTACGTGGTTCGAGTCGCAAACCGGGCCCTTAATGAACTGCTGGGAACGAATAATACCGTTCGCTAAATCCAGATACGAGCATCTTTCCATGACTGACCAACCCCTCCGATTACTGGTACTCGGTGCACATCCGGATGACGCGGAGTTCCATGCGGGTGGCCTGGCAGCAATCTATGCACAGCGTGGACACGTCGTGAAAATGGTCTCCGTCACCAACGGGGCGGCTGGTCACCACGAGATGCCTGCCACCGAGTTAGCTCAACGCAGAAGCCAGGAAGCGGCGGCAGCGGGCAATGTCATCGGGGCCTGTTACGACGTCTGGAGTTTTCCCGATGGCCAACTCCAACCGACACTGGAGGTTCGGGAAGCCATCATACGAGAGATCCGCACCTTCGCACCCGACCTTGTAGTTACCCATCGAACCTGTGACTACCACCCAGATCATCGTGCGGTCGGACAGGCTGTCCAGGATGCATCCTACCTGGTAACCGTCCCACTGGTCGTTCCCGAAATCCCGATCCTGGGCAAGGATCCTGTCGTCGCTTACATGACGGACCCTTTCACCAAGCCTACGGCCCTGGAAGCTCATGCTGTTATCGATATCGACCCTTACCTGGACACCATCATCGAGATGGTGTCCCAGCACGTTTCCCAGGTATTCGAATTCCTCCCGTACAACAAGGGAAACTTTGATTCGGTACCGACGGATCCAGGTTCACGTTTGCCATGGCTCCGGGAAACGTTTCAACAGTACATAGAGTGGCGCAGTGACAAACATCGGGAAGCGTTGATCGCTGCTTACGGAGAAACACGTGGCAACCAGGTTCGCTGCATGGAAGCGTACGAGATCAGTGAATATGCCAGTTCCCTGGACGAGGAACGAAAAAGCCAGCTATTCCCAAAATAGAGTGCTGGGAACCAGGCGAGACTAGCGGTCCTGGGCCGGCGGCAGGTGCCGCACCACGAACAGGACTTCACACTGCATCGTTGCGCCACCATCTCCGGGAAGCAGGGCGGGTTGCCGGGGTTTCGGACGCGTTGGCGGTTCCCCGGGCAAGGGAACCGGATCTACTTTCAGCACAGCGGTCGTTCCCAGCGGACGGGCAATACGACTGAGCAAGACAAGATCGGTCAGCAAACGCCCGGCACGGGCCTTGAAAACCTTGGCAGCCTGTTCCTTGTCTTTGCCGGACTTATTCCACTGGCTCGCCACCGCCTCGTTCAAGGACTTGAACGTCTGCAACTCATGGGGCAACATCGCAAGATTAAAACGATGCCCGGTAATCTCCCTGGGGAAATTGGTCAGCGACGCCGTGGTGTCATCTATCTGTTGGCCATTGCAAATCACGTAAATCAGGTCCACATCCATGTAGTTGTCATTCTTGTTATCCCGCTTGGTAACCACGCCCTTCAAGTATCGACTCTTGAGGATGGATTGCTCCAGCGGACGATCCACCTCAATGGCACGATCGTAAACAATGCCATGATTCATCAGGAGTTGGTCAAGGGTACGATTCTTGATCCCCTCCGGCGTAACCGCTACCTCGATCACAAACAGCAATCGGTTACCAACCAGTTGTTCCAACCCGGGCACTTTTGGCAACGGAACTGATACCACGGGATTGCTTGTTCCGGGAACCGGCTTGGTTTCCGCGGGCGGCGTCGTGGGTTCCTTCACGGGATCTGGTGTAACAGCTACTTTCTCCACGCTTCCTGGATTGGCCGTGGCCGTACCCGGGGGATCCTGGGATCCCTTCGGACCTGGTGACGGATTAGTCGCGATTGCGGGAGCCTGTTGACCGGCAGCGGAATCGGAACCCGTGACCTCGCTAGGCGTGCTACCAACCGGATCGTTCTGAGTGGCCACGTTGCCCATGGGCACGGGAACCAATAATCGAACGACCAGTACTAGAGCTGCCGCGGTGGTCAGGGCCAGGACCAATCCCTGCCATCGTTCACGTACCCACGATGCCGTCCTTCCCGCGCTGACCGGTTCCTGCACGTTACCGCGATCTACACGTTCTGGTTCTGGTATCGGCTGTTGACGGGCCGCTGTCTCGAGCACGCTCCGGGCAAAACCCTCTCCCAGTTGATGGTTTGGCAACTGCTGCATATCCGTCCGCAGCAGTTTCAGATCATCCAATGTCTCACGATGAACGGCGCTATCAATTAAACACTGCTCCACCAGCGCACGCTCTTCGCTGGTCACCTCACCATCCAGGTAGGCGCTCAGCAATGTTTCGTTGACCGTTTCGTGAAAATTCATGGTTCCATTCGCCAGAAAGCATTCCCCAGATAACCAGGGATCAGGCTCTCGATGATATTTTTATAAGAATCGGCACTTTGACAACCGATTCATCGCCTTTGAATTTGATAACCCGTACTCAAAATGATTTATGGCATTTTATTTCAAATGCTTAAACGAAAGCTTTCCCGAGTGACTGCGAGCCCCGCATGACCTTAATATTGGTGCAGCTTTGAAAAGAAGTCAAACTTTTTGCGCGATTCCCCTCGGGATCACACGATTCATTAGAAAAATCTGGAAAACTAGTGTTTTCAGGTCCCTGCAGGACCCGTCCAGCCCTGTTAATCGAACAGCGTTACCCGCCACCGTTCCCCTCGGCAGCACGGCCTTACGACCCCCGTTGCACCCCTGCCAACCCGACACTTAATATCCAGGCGTTGAAAAATGGATTTGACGGGTTATGGACAAGATTACTCGACGGCCGGCCACAAAAACACAATAATTAAAGAATCATGGAACGGTAACTGCCTTTCGGAAAAGGAATGCCCGGTGTGATGATTACGATGCGCCCGTCTCGATTGGCTTCCACCTGGTTTCTAGCTGGCCTGCTAGCGCTCTTGCTTTTCAATACCGGGGAGTCCGCGCAGGGTGCTGACCTCAGCGAAGGTCGCAGGTTATACCAAAGCGGTGCTTACTGGGAGTGCCTCGAAACCGCGACCTCCGCCATTGAACAGACACCCTGGATCGAGTCCTGGTGGAAACTGAAAATCGACTCCCAACGGGCAGTTGGTCAGTATTCCGGGGCGCTACTGACCGTCGAAAACGGCCTGAAGCGTTTTACGACAAGTATCCAGTTGCGTTGGCTCGGTCATGAAATCTATCAACGCAACGGCTTGCCCCAGAAGGCCCTGGAAATGCTTGCCTCCATCGAACAGTTAGCCAACCAGGCTCCCTGGCGTTATTCCGATGCTACGAACCGTGTAATCCTGGGCCGTTTCTTTCTTCTCAGTGGCGCGGATCCTCGCCAGGTACTGGAACTGGCTTATGATCGAGCCAAGAAGGACCAACCGCAGTTGGCGGACAGTTGGATTGCTTCGGGAGAACTGGCACTTGATAAACAAGATTACCCACTGGCTGCCAAGTCCTTTGAAACTGCTTTGAAACTGGTCAAAGACGATCCCCAAATTCACTACCTGCTGGCGCGCGCACTGGCTTCCTCCGACCCCAAACGTGCCACACAGTCGCTGGAGCAGGCACTCAAGCTCAATCCCTTGCATGTTCCCAGCCACATTCTCAAGGTGGATCACTTCATTGATTCCGAACAATATGAGCAAGCCCGACTGGAGTTACGGCAGGTCCTGGGCATCAACATCCGCCATTCCACTGCCTGGGCTTACCAGGCAGTCCTGGCTCACCTGGAAAATGACCTGGACAGTGAACAACTCTGGTGCCAGGCATCCCGCCAGTGGAATATAGATGCTGCGGATTCAGATCACCTGATCGGACGCAAGCTTTCCCAGAAGTACCGTTTCGAGGAAGGGGCTCATTACCAGCGGCTGGCCTTGCAGGCCAATCCTGGGCATGTCCGAGCGCAGGCCCAACTATCCCAGGATCTGCTTCGCCTGGGGCGAGAGGAAGAGGGCTGGCAACTGGCACAAAAGGTCAACCAGCAGGACCCTTATAACATCGTTGCTCACAATCTCGTCACGCTACAGGGCAAGCTGGCAAAATTCACCTCCCTGGAAGAGAACGGCATCCTGCTGCGGATGGATGCCCGGGAATCACAGATTTACGGCCCACGCGCCATGCGGCTCTTGCAGCGAGCCCGGCAAACGTTGTGCACCAAGTATGCCATGGAAATCCAGGAACCGGTTATCGTGGAAATCTTTCCTGACCAGAAAGACTTTGCCATCCGAACCTTTGGCCTACCTGGCGGGGCGGGATTTCTGGGAGTTTGTTTTGGGAAAGTCATCACGGCCAACAGCCCGGCCTCCCAGGGTGCCCACCCCTCCAACTGGGAAGCCGTGTTATGGCATGAATTCTGTCACGTGGTAACTCTACAAAAGACACGTAACAAAATGCCGCGCTGGCTGAGTGAAGGAATTTCCGTCTACGAAGAACGCCAGGCCAACTCGAGCTGGGGCCAGTCAATGGATGCGCAGTACCGCAAGACCATCCTGGCAGGTGGGTTAACACCCATCAGTCAATTGAGTGGTGCTTTCCTGCAACCACCCTCTCCGATGCATCTCCAGTTTGCCTACTACCAATCATCGCTGGTCGTCGAATACCTGGTGGAACGCTACGGCATGAAAGTGTTGTTGCGAATCCTGGACGACCTGGGTGCCGGCCTGCCAATCAACCAGTCCTTGCAACGCTATAGCGGATCCCTGCCACTGTTGGAAAAAGAGTTCGAACAATTCGCTCGTCAACAGGCAGAAAAACTCGCCCCCTCGCTGGACTGGTCCGATCCGGATTTCCCTGATCGACCAGGCCTCCAGCAAGTGCAACAATGGCTTCAACAACATCCTCGCAGCTACCTGGCCCTGCGTCTTCATGCACAACTACTAATGCGTGACAAGCAATGGGAGGCCGCTCTACAGCCCCTCGACCTGCTATTCAAAGCATTTCCCGAAGATATCAGTGGGGGGTCTGCCTATGAACTCCTGGCACAAGTTCACCGTCAGCTGGATCAGCCGAAACAGGAACAGGCGATCCTGGAACAGTGGATTCAACGAGACAACGACGCACTGAACGCCCAGCTGAGATTATTGGAAATCTATGCCAGCCAGCAGTCCTGGCCCGCACTGGCGACCGTGGCGGAACAGACCCTGGCCGTCAATCCCTTGTTGACGAGACCGCACCAGCAGCTGTCGGCTGCAGCAACGGCCTTGCAGAAACCCCTCCAGGCGATTCCGGCATTGCTGTCGCTGCTGGCGCTGGACCCTCGTGATCCGGCCGACATCCACTACCGGCTGGCTTCCTCCTACCACGAAACGAATCAACCTGCACGAGCTCGTCGTCACGTACTGCAGGCATTAGAATACGCACCTCGCTATCGGGATGCACATCGCTTACTGTTGAAACTCGGCCCCGCCGCACCACCGGCAGACCAGCAACCCCAGGAAAAACCCTGACATGCGATCACAATACGGTTCCCGTTTCCTGCTGCTGCTGCTCGTTGTCGGGCTGTTCAGTATCAGCCTTGGTCAACCGAGCGGCTCTCGCGCGGTTCCGGATTTCGGTCAACGCATCAATCGTCGTGGTGTTCCTGACTGGGAAAACGATGTCCATTTCAAACACGACCTCTTTACCTTTGTCCGGGTCCGTTACGATTCCTGGAGATCTCGCAACAAGTGGCACACTGATTACCCGGACAGCGACCTGAATTTCTCTTTTCGCCTGCAGCAACTCACTTCCCTGAAAGTTCATCCCGAGGGCAAGGTCCTGAACCTGACGGACAAGGACCTGTTCAATTATCCGTTTATCTATATGGTGGAACCGGGAGACCTGATGTTAAGCGAGGACGAAGTCAAGGCCCTGCGGCGTTACCTGCTGAACGGTGGATTCATGATGGTTGATGATTTCTGGGGGGAACAGGAATGGGAGAATTTTGAACATGAAATTCTTCGTGTCTTTCCCGACCGAAAAATTGTGGATCTACCGCAGGAACATGAAATCTTTAACTGTGTTTACCAACTCAACGAAAAGCCGCAGGTACCGAGCATCCTCGTGGCCCTGCGGGGCCGCAACCTGGGTATTACTTGGGAACGGCCGGATGCACGCGAAGCACACTACCGCGCCATTCTGGACGACCACGAGCAGATCATCGTGATGATCTGTCACAATACGGATCTCGGTGACGGCTGGGAACGTGAAGGGGAGGACGAGTGGTATTTCCGAGAGTTCTCTGAAAAGAAAGCGTACCCGCTGGGAATCAACATCGTGACCTACGCCATGACCCACTAGGAAAGGACCCCATATCGTGAGTAGTGTTTCTGAATCCTATGAACTGCAACAAGTGGCTGTTCAACAGATCCTGGAAAGTCGCGATCAAATTCGTGCCGAGTTATCCAAGGTGATCGTTGGACAGCAGGAAGTCATCGAACAGCTTCTGATTAGCCTGTTTGCCGGAGGTCATTGCCTCATCACCGGGGCCCCGGGACTGGCCAAGACCCTGCTGGTCCAGTCCATTGCCCAGATCTTTCATTTACATTTCCAGCGTATCCAGTTCACACCGGACCTGATGCCTGCGGATATCACCGGCACCGAGATCCTGGAAGAAGCCAGCGATGGAACACGACGCATGCAGTTCGTCAAAGGCCCAATCTTTGCCAACGTCATCCTGGCCGACGAAATCAATCGAACTCCCCCGAAAACCCAGGCAGCGTTGCTGGAAGCCATGCAGGAACACCAGGTCACTGCTGCTGGTGTCTGCTACCCGCTGGACGAACCCTTCTTCGTGCTGGCAACTCAGAACCCGATCGAAATGGAGGGAACCTATCCGCTTCCCGAGGCACAGCTGGATCGTTTCATGTTTAACGTCGTCGTCGATTATTTGCCTGAAGATGACGAGGTCCAGGTGGTGGCCCAGACGACAACCACGAAACCCGCTCAAATCGAACCACTCTTCAGCCAGGAAGACGTCCTGCGATTTCATGAGATCGTGAGAACCGTTCCAATCGCGGAAGAACTCATTCGTTATGCCGTGCAGCTGGCAGGAGCCACTCGACCCGGACGTCCGGAAGCGCCTGACTTCATCAACGAATGGGTCAGCTGGGGAGCCGGCCTGCGAGGAGCCCAATACCTGGTCCTGGGAGCCAAGGCACGGGCCCTCTTGCAAGGGCGCGCCCACGTGACCGTGGCCGATATCCGGGCGCTCACACACAGCACCTTCCGCCATCGCATTCTCGTCGGCTACCGGGCCGAGGCAGAGGGAATCTCATGTGATACCGTCATCGATCGTTTACTGGACACTATCCCAGCTCCCGCCTAGACCCATGGCCTCATCTCCAACACCATCCACTGACGCACCCGTTGAACAAGCGGCATCCGGGAAAACTGCCCGCACGTCCCTGATCGACCCCGCCAGCCTGATGCGCATCAAGGCGCTGCTGTTGCGTGCCAAGGTCGTGGTGGAAGGGCTTTTCAGCGGACTGCACCGGAGCCCTTTTCATGGATTCAGTGTTGAATTCAGCGAGTATCGCGAGTACTCCCCGGGGGACGACCCCCGCTATCTCGATTGGCGTCTGTATGCTCGGTCCGATCGCTACTATGTCAAACGATTCGAAGACGAAACCAATTTAAGGGTCCACCTGCTCGTCGATCTGAGCCAGTCCATGAGTTACGGTTCCGTGACCTACAACAAGGCAGAATACGCGCGCACGATCGCTGCCACGCTGGCCTACTTTCTCTACCGGCAACGGGATGCCGTGGGATTATTTACCTTCACCAAACAAGTCGATCAATACCTGCCTGCCCGCTATCGAACGGGGCACCTGCAACGACTGATGGCCGGACTGCAAACCGCCACGTCCGGTACGGGAACAGACCTGGACAACCCCCTCGAACATGTTGCCTCCGTACTCCATAAACGTGGACTCGTAATTCTTATTTCCGATTTACTGACTCCTGTTGAATTACTCTCCAGTCGCCTGAGCTACCTTACCTCCCGGGGACACGAAGTCGTGGTCGTGCGCATCCTGGACCCCGAGGAAGTTAATTTCACTTTTCAGTCACCAGCCATGTTCCAGGATGTTGAAACAAGCCGCGATCTTTACGTTGATCCCCAAGGCGTCCGGGAACAATACCTGCGACGATTCAAGGAACACGAGACCCAGGTCAAGGAAATCTGTGCAGAGCTCGGTATCGAATTCTGCCGATTCACAACCGACCAACCCCTCGAGTTGACCCTCTTTGATTTCGTGAACTCGCGACTGCAACGGGGCAAGGTTGCCAGCTCTCGACGGGTCTCCCGCAATCCCGGCCAAGCAGGTGGGAGTCCTCGATGAGCCTGCTAACTCCCCTCTACATCGCGGGACTACTCGGCATCTCGTTGCCAGTCCTGTTTCACCTGATCCGCCGCAGTCCCACTGGACAGGTCCCCTTTAGCTCCCTGATGTTCCTCTCTCCGTCCCCACCTCGCCTCACGCGCCGCAGTCGCATCGATCACTGGCTCTTGCTGCTGCTAAGAGCCCTGGTACTACTACTACTGGTACTGGCATTCGCCAGGCCCTTCTTGCGAAAAAATTCTGAACTCATCGCCAACGGCTTACAGGGACGACGTGTTGCCGTCCTGCTCGATACCAGTGCCAGCATGCAACGACCCGGTGCCTGGGAACAGGTCATCAAGGAAGTCGACCTGCTCCTGGAAGAGCTCGCACCCGAAGACCGGACCGCCATCTACCACTTCGATCAACGCGTGACCGAGGTTGCCGGGTTTGATCACAGCCTCCGATCCAACCAGCAACAACGACATGCCCTGCTGAAAAACCAGGTTCAGCAGTTGTCCCCTGGCTGGTCACACACGGAACTGGGACTGGCACTATCCACCGTCGCTACCGAACTGACAGCCCTTGCAGATCAGGATGAGGTTCATGTCGGTGCCAGCTTGCAGGTCATCCTGATTAGCGACCTACAGCAGGGAGCTGCACTACAACACCTGGAAGCCTTCGAGTGGCCAGAAAACGTCAAGCTGCAAATCCGCACGGTCTCTATACCCGAGAAAACCAATGCCAGCCTCCACCTGGTCGCAGATCGCTCGCAAACGGATCAAAGTAACGAAAACTGGCGACTACGCATCGATAACGCAGAAGGATCGACCAGCGAAAACTACCAGGTCCAGTGGGCAACCAGCGAGGGACCCGTTGCCGGAACACCTCCCAGCAGTGTCTATGTACTGCCCGGGAAAAGTCACGTCATGCGACTGCCCGAACGAAAAGCTGCTGCCTGGGATCGCCTGGTCCTGACCGGAGATCAACAACCCTTCGATAATACACTCTTCATTGCACCACGTATCCAGGAGACATTTGACATCGCCTTCGTCGGTCCTGGATCCAACAAGAATCCTAAGGATTTACTCTATTACCTGGACAGCGTTTTCTCCGACGACCCCCTCCGCAACATCAAGGTCGTCCAGGTAACCAATCCCCGTGAAATCAACCAGCCGCAAAACATACCCGTGAAACTGGTGATTGCCAGTGGAAACCTCGACGGCCCTGCCGTGACGTCGCTGCGAAACTACGTTTCCAGAGGTGGACATCTACTCTACGTGATCCAGGAAAAAACAACCCGGGAATCCCTGCAAACACTACTGAACGACAACGATCTACAACTCCAGGAAGCAGATGTTACGAACTATGCCATGCTCAGTGATATCGACTTTTCGCACCCGCTCTTCACTCCCTTTGCCAGTCCACAGTTTCGTGATTTTAAGACAATTCATTTCTGGCACCATCGACAACTCAAACTCACCACCAGGGAAAACCGACACGTGCTGGCACGTTTTGACGACCATGACATCGCCCTGGTCGAAGAAAGCCTGGACAAAGGGAAAATCTGGGTAATGACCAGCGGCTGGCAACCCGACGACAGCCAACTTGCGCGATCCAAGAAGTTTCTACCGCTCATGGTTGGCATCCTCGAACAAAGCATGGGAGTCCTTGCCGGAGTGCCCCAGTATTCCGTCGGAGAAGAAGTCAACTGCCTGACATTTGACCAACAACCCGAATCCATCACGATCCATAATCCCCGGCAAGATAAATTCCAGTTAGAAACAAACGCAACCCATTTCAAGCAAACAACCGTGCCAGGAATTTATCGCTGGGAAACCCCGCAAAGTCGCGGTTTTTTCGCGGTCAACCTCAAGCCGGCAGAAAGCCAAACCGCAACTCTTGACCCGTTGCGCCTCGAACAGCATGGCATTCAGATCGGCAGCCAGTTATCCTCTGAAGAAGAGCAGGAACAGGAACGCCAAATGCGAGACCGGGAACTGGAAAGCCGGCAAAAACTATGGCAATGGTTGATTGCGATGGCCGTTGGTGTCATCCTCGGTGAAACCTGGCTGTCCGGAAAACTGGCACGGACTCACGCATCCAATGCGAAGGAAACCCCATGATTGAAAAAAGACTTCGCGAACAACTTCAACAGGTTGGCCAGCGATATGCCAGCTTCCGGTTCTGGTGCACGATGACCGTCACCTGGGCCGTCCTCACGCTGATCGCGGCCAGCCTGCTATCCCAAAGGTCTCACGTCACCTGGTCTCCCGCCGCCGTGCTGAACGGATTAGCTGTCGCAGCCTTCACCTGTACCGCGCTGGCTGCCTGGATCGCCCAACGCAGCAAACGCAATTATCTCAAGCTGGCGCAACAAGTAGAAAACCAGTTCCCTGAACTGGAAGCACGGTTGATGACCGCCGTACAGCAAGAACCTTCTCTGCCCGGAGGCCATTACGGATTTCTCCAGCAACAGGTTATCCGAGAGACGCTCTCGCACGGACGGAAACAACCCTGGACTCAAATAATCTCCCTGCGACGCCTTGCGATCACCCATTGCAGTCACGCCTTCGCCGCTACCTGTTTCCTGGGCACCTTGTTGCTCTGGACACAAGTTCCCGTTCACACGGCCAAGAACGCCGCTGACGGCAACTCCCAGGATGAATCCCTCGACCCGTATGCCTGTACCGTTAACCCCGGGGATGCGGAAGTCGAACAAGGTTCCGGATTATTGATTACCGCACGCTTCGCCGATCGCCTGCCAGGCAAGTCCATACTACTTGTCACCGACCCAGAAGGAAATCAAAAACGTGTTCCCATGACACGCAGCCTTGATGACCCTCTCTTCGGAGGCCACCTTCATGCCATTAACCAGAACCTGACCTACCGGGTAGAATTCGCCGGGGAAACCACGAAACCATTCCAGGTTCGCGTCTTCCAGTACCCGACATTGACTCGTGCCGATGCCAGTTTGACATTTCCCGGCTATACCGGGATGACCCGTAAACTCGTCGAAGATGCTCACTCGGTCAGCGCCGTGGAAGGATCACAACTGGAATGGATCTGCCATCTGAACAAAGCCGTCGCCAAGGCACACCTGGAAACCAAGGCCGGCGATATCCTCCCCATGAAACCGCATCCCGACAATCCCCAGCAGTACCATGCCACCATTACACTAACCCAATCAAAACGCTGGAAACTGCACCTCGAAGATCAACAGGGACGTACCAATCAATTGCCACCCGAACTGGTCGCCCACGTTACACGAAACCAACCCCCTAAACTAAAATTAGCCTCCGCACGGGACAGCCGCGTTTCACCCCTGGAAGAAATGACCGTGGAAGCAAATGTCTGGGATGATTACGGACTGGCAAAATACGGGATTACCTACCGCTTCGGGGGCGACCAGGCCGCTGAACTGGTGCTCGGCGAAACGGTTCCCGGAAACCAGCGACGCCAGGTACCGCACCTGATCGATTTCGAGTCGCTCAAGGCAGAACCAGATCAACTGCTCTCCTACCATTTCTGGGCCGAGGATGTTGGACCCGATGGACAACCCCGTAGAACATCCAGCGACATGTTCTTTGCCGAGGTGCGCCACTTCGAAGAAATCTTTCGACAGGGACAACAACCCCCCGGTGGTTCTCCCTCGTCGGAGGAACAGGAACAACAAGAAAATGGGCAGAACGGACAGGATGCTACCAAACTGGCAGAACTACAAAAACAAATCATTAATGCCACCTGGAAGGTGATTCGACGAGAACGATCACAAGCCACTCCAGACAAGCTGGTCGATGATGCAAAGCTACTGCTCGAATCGCAACAAACAGCCATGGAACAAACCAGGGAACTCCAGGAAAAACTAGCGGACCCCGAATCCACCCAGCATGTCCAACAAGCCCTGCAGTACATGAAAAAAGCGGCCGAACAACTGGCCCGCTCCACCAACAATCAATCCATCGATGCAATCGATATGGCACTCGCCAGCGAACAAGCAGCCTACCAGGCACTACTCAAGTTGAGAGCACGTGAATTTGAAGTCACTCGCAGCCAACAAAACCAGCAAGCCAGTAGTAGCTCCAATAGCAGCAGTTCCAATCGAGCACAACAACAACTCGATCAACTCGAGTTAAAAGAAGACGACAATCGATACGAAACAGAACGAACAGAATCCACCACCCAGGACCCACAGCAACAGGAAATGCGACAGATACTGAATCGACTCAAAGAACTCGCCAGCCGCCAGGCTGATGTCAACAAGGAACTGGAAGAACTCCAGTCCGCTCTCGAAGCCGCAGAAGACAAAAAACAAGAAGAAGAACTCCTGCAACAAATAAAACGGCTCCGAGATGAAGAACAACGCATCCTGCGTGATGCCGATGAACTGCAGAATCGAATGCAACAACCGGAAAATATGGAACGCATGAATGATGCCCAACAACGACTCCAGGAAACCCGGGAACAAGTGCGGCAAACCTCGGAAGCTCTTGAAAAAGGACAACTCGCCGAGGCTTCCGCCAGTGGAACACGAGCCCAGCGAGAACTCGAGAACCTGCGCGACGACGTCAGACGTGAAACAGCAGGCCAATTCCAGGAAGAAATGAAAGAGCTCAAACAAACCTCGCAAAAACTAAATGATCGACAGCAGGAACTTGCCAAGCAATTGCAGGAACTCGATCAAACCAAGAACCGCTCCCTGCGAGATACCGCGGAACGAGAAAACGTAACAAAAGGACTTGCTGAACAAAAAGATCGCCTGGAAAACCTCTTGAATCGCATGCAACAAACCGTCGAAGCCGCTGAAACATCCGAACCCCTACTCTCCAAGCAACTTTACGACAGCGTTCGTAAAACAAGACACAATCGAACCGAGGATGCCCTGGAAATGACCCGGCAATTACTCGAGAACGGACTTGTCCGTGACGCACAACAACCCGAATCTGTAGCTCGCAAAGCTATCGAACAACTAAATAAAGATGTTCAACAAGCTGCCGAAAACGTTCTCGGAGATCCAACTGAATCACTCAAAAAAGCGCAGCAAACATTAAACGATCTCACAAAACAGCTCGAAAACGAAATTGCAAGAAACGATCCCAATAGTCAACAGCCGGGTCAACAGCCGGGTCAACAGCCGGGTCAACAGCCGGGTCAACAGCCGGGTCAACAGCCGGGTCAACAGCCGGGTCAACAACCGGGTCAACAACCGGGTCAACAACCGGGTCAACAACCGGGTCAACAACCGGGTCAACAACCGGGTAAGCAACGCAATCCTACCGCCCAAGAAGCCTTAGAGAATCTGCTTGGGGGAACTGAAGGTGGCGGCAACGCGCGACCGATTACGGGAGGCGCTTATCGGGACTGGAGTGATGGTTTGCGCAACGTCGAAGAGATGTTGGAAGATCCCGAATGGCAGGCGGATGTTGCCAGGATTCGCGACCGGGCAAGAAGTTTCCGCTCGGAGTTTAAGCGTCACTCGAAAGAGCCCAATTGGGACTTGGTGCGTGATACGATTCTGAATCCACTGGCGGAATTACAGCAGCAGCTCAACGAAGAGATCTTACGTCGGCAATCACCGGAAACGTTAGTACCGATTGACCGAGATCCGGTACCCAACAAATTCCAGGACCGCGTGAGACGTTATTTTGAACGTTTGGGGAACGAGCGATGAATTGGGATAACCTGGTATGGGGGGCGCCACACTGGCTACCAACCGTCGCAATATTTGGGTCGGTGGCCCTTGTCGTGGTCGTCTGGTCTTACCGTCAATCTTCCCACCGGCTTGGGTTTCGCTGTCTTGCGGGCTTGTTAAAGCTGACAGGTATCGCGGCTCTCTTATTTTGTTTACTGGAGCCGTTATTCAGTGGCGTTCGCCCACGGCCTGGTGCCAATCTATTTATCCTCCTGGCCGATGACAGTCAGAGTCTTCAAGTTCACGACGCAGATGAAGCGCAATCTCGGGGTGAGAAGTTAAAGGAGTTGCTGAAGCAGGATCGTGCCTGGCAAGTGCGGCTGCAACAGGACTTTGACATTCGCAATTACAGTTTTGGGAATCAGTTGGATTCAACTGGCGACTTCACGGATTTGACCTTTCAGGGTAATCGTTCTGCGCTGATCACATCGTTGCAACAGATAACGGATCGTTTCCAGCAGCGAAGTTTGGCGGGAGTTCTTCTCTTTACTGATGGAAACGGCACGGACATTTCTGCTGAGCTGGCGGATTGGACACCTCCTGTTCCGATTTACCCGGTTGTTTTGGGCACAGATCATCCGGCCCGTGATCTTCGAATCCAGCTTACGTCGGTTCGGCAGACTAACTTTGAGCATGCTCCCATTACCCTTCATGGAGAAGTGAAGTCATATGGCTGGGAGGGGGAAGACATTGTCGTTGAGGTATTCGATGGCGATGACAAGCTCTTGGATAAGTTACAGACAACAGCTATAGGCGATGGCAAACCGTTGGAAGTGCGTTTCAAGCTGCGTCCGCAAGAATCGAAGCTAGATTTTTATCGTCTACGGGTTCGACAATCAGCGTCGGAGGACGAATTGGCACGGGCTAAAGAGGAGAACCCAGAAGCGACGTACTCTAACAATCAGCGAATCGTGGCGGTTGACCGTGGTGGCGGCCCATACCGGATTCTCTATGTTTCTGGTCGTCCGAATTGGGAATTCAAGTTTCTTCGACGTGCTTTACAGGAAGACGATGAAGTCGAGGTCGTGGGATTAATTCGCATTGCCCGCCGCGAGCCCAAGTTTGATTTCCGCAGTCGTTTCGGGGAGAGCACGAATCCGTTGTTTCGCGGATTTGGCAACCAGGATGATGAAACGGCTGAACAATATGACCAGCCTGTTTTATTGCGGATGGGAACCAAGGACGCGGAGGAATTGCGGGATGGCTTTCCCAAGGACGCGGATACGTTGTTTAGTTATCACGCAATCATTGTTGACGACTTGGAAGCTGCTTTCTTTGATACGGACCAGCTTTCCTTAATATTGGAATTTGTGCGACACCGTGGCGGTGGTTTTTTGATGCTAGGCGGTCAAGAGAGTTTCATTAAGGGTGGCTATCAGAAAACGCTACTCAACGACCTGATGCCTGTTTACTTAGAGCGTCAGAACAATCCGCCCATGGAAGAGGCCGCCTATCAGTTACTGTTAACTCGCGAGGGTTGGCTGGAGCCCTGGGTTCGAATCCGTTCGACGGAGGAAGAGGAACGAAAACGGATATCTACGATGCCTGTATTTAAGACGATCAATCCGGTGCGAGGTCACAAGCCGGGATCGATCGTTCTCATGCAGGCGGTCAATCAG
Source organism: Pirellulaceae bacterium (assembly GCA_046583015.1). Classification (GTDB taxonomy): domain Bacteria; phylum Planctomycetota; class Planctomycetia; order Pirellulales; family Pirellulaceae; genus JAZADA01. The sequence continues at coordinate 24,197 of JAYGDG010000423.1, forward strand.
CAGGGTCAACAGTTTCCGGCTCTGGTAGCAAGATCTTACGGACAAGGTCGGTCAGCAGCCTTGTTGGTTGGAGATCTCTGGCGCTGGTCCCTTCAGCGGGCAGCGCCCGAAGAAGATGACTTGGCCAAGGCCTGGCGCCAGACTTTACGCTGGCTAGTGGCCGATGTCCCGCAACGGATTGAAGTCGAAACACGTACGGCACAAGGTTCCGGCACGTGGGGACGGGAAATCGTGATCCGCGTGAAAGACAAGGAGTTTTTCCCTTTAGATAATGCCAAGGTACAGATCAAGATTATCCAGCCGGACCAGTCCAAGATTGAATTAACGGCTGACCCGAGTAATCAACGAGCCGGTGAATACCTGAGAACGTTTGTTCCCAGGCAATCCGGTGCTTACCGGGTCGTGGCGACGGTTATCGCCCCGGATGGCAGTCGCCTGGGAGCACGGGAATCGGGTTGGGTTAGTGAACCTGCCGCCGACGAGTTTCGGGACCTGGAACCCAACCGAGAGGTTTTGGCAGGTTTAGCAAAGCGTAGTGGTGGGGAAGTTTTGACTGCGGATAAGTTGGACCGATTCGTGAAAAGTTTGCCAAACCGGAAGATACCTGTGACAGAAGCCTGGGTTTATCCGCTCTGGCATCGCACCTGGCTATTCCTGTTTGCAATGTTCTGTTTATGTGGTGAGTGGGGTTTGCGTCGCTGGAAAGGCTTGCCGTAATGATTACATCGCTTCTTTGGATCACATTCGCGATGGTAGCCGCTGACGAATCTGATCGTCCCTGCCTGGTATTGATTACCGGGGCACCGGGAACGGAAGAATATTCCGAACAATTTCAGCAATGGGCCCAGCGCTGGGAAGGCGCTGCCAGGCAAGCAGGGCTGGAGGTCAAGCGAATTGGTGCCAGTAAAACTGCTACCGACGATCGTCAGCAGTTACAGGCTACCTTGAAACAGGTCTCCCAAAAAACAGCTGCTCCGCTGTGGGTGGTCTTGATCGGGCATGGTACGTACGCAAACAAACAGGCCAAGTTTAACTTGCACGGACCGGATGTCACGGCGACTGAACTCAACCAGTGGTTGAAGCCGATACAGAGGCCGATTGCAATTGTCAATTGTGCATCATCAAGCGGCCCGTTCATCAACAATCTTTCGCAGCAAAACCGCGTCATCGTGACAGCCACCAAGAGTGGTTTCGAAAGCAACTACGCGCGACTGGGCCAGTACCTTTCAGAGACCATTTCCGACCGGTCCGCTGATCTGGATAAGGATGGTCAAGTCTCGCTGCTGGAGGCATTCATCCTGGCGTCTGCTCGGGTCGAGGAGTTCTATCGTCAAAACGGTCGTCTGGCGACCGAACACGCCCTGGTGGATGACAACGGTGACTCACTGGGAACGCCCGCCGACTGGTTTCGAGGGGTGATCGGACAGAAAAAAGCACGCGGTGCCAAGCAACTGGATGGCCTGCGGGCCAATCAATTCCACATCATCTCCAGCGCTGAAGAAAAACGGTTGTCACCTGCCATGCGACAACAGCGCAACGAACTCGAACGAAAACTGACGGAACTTCGAGACAGGAAGAACCAGTTGCCTGAACAGGAGTATTACCAGTCACTGGAGACGATCTGCCTGGAACTGGCTCGGCTCTATCAACAAACCGAACCAAACCCGGATGACGGTTCCTGACCCGCCTCACACCACTCAACTCACCAATTCCGCTGGCAAATGATCGACGTTACTGTACCCGTCCATTTGAACACTGCTTCCCTCGATCGTAAAGCTCGTCACGCTGGTATTCAACAAACTACGTTCTTCAGGCTGGTGGTCAGGAACGTCTCCAAGCAGCGCTGAAATCAGTAGCTGGGAAAAGTCCGCATGGGTCACGCAGGCAATGTTCCGCTGCCCCGCTCCAAATTCCGTCACCAGTCGTTCTTTCACTGCCGTCACCCGTTCCATGAGTTGAGCATCGGTCTCACGTGGCTGGCTTTTCCACCACCCCTGGTCATCAATGTCAGCAGTGACCAGGCAGCCAGGGAATTCCTGCCGGATCGCATCCCCGGTCATACCCGGTTCCCCTTGGAAGGAGGCCGCATCAACGCCACTGACACAACCACCCTGTTCATGCAATTGCGTCCACGTCATCCAGTCAACGTCACTGGCATCGTAGATCAGCTGGCTTGTTTGCAACGTTCGTCGGAAAGGACTTGTGAGCAGTTTCTGAAATGGAGCCTGCTGAGCCCATTGGGCCAAATATCGAGCCTGGGAAAGACCCAATTCAGTCAAGGGAGCATCCGGGACACGCTGCGACGTAGGCAAGGCGTTGTTTTGTGATTGTGCGTGTCGAATTATGAACAACTTCATTTTCTCAAGTCTCCGATTCCCCGGGCGGGTTAATCAAGCTGCTTTTGAGCAAATCTTCACGCTCGGCAGACAAAAACCCCTCTCCTGAATATATCTAGTTTACGCGGAACCAAAAACAGACTCCACGGGTCTAGCCACCGGGAAACTCATCCCCCGCCCTAGCCTCTCTCCAATACTTGACAGTGCCGGAGGGACTCATCATAGTGCGGACTACAAATAACATCGTGTTACTTCAGGGAGCCTGAATCACCGTGAAAGACTTTGAGTACAGTGCGCCAGACGACCTTCAAACGGCCACCGCTTTACTGGCTGAACATGGCGAGCGAGCCCGTATTTTGGCCGGCGGAACCGACATTATTGTGCAACTCCGGGAAGGTCTGCGATCAGCCGATTTTGTTGTCGACGTCAAGAATATTCCCGAGTTAATGACACTGGAATATAGTCCACGAAAGGGACTCACACTCGGAGCCAGTACCTCTTGTCAGGAGATTTATGATCATCCGGACCTGACGACAGCTTACCCCGCGCTAATTGACTCGGCCAAGATCGTAGGCGGCTGGCAGATCCAAACACGGGCGAGTGTGGGGGGCAATTTATGCAATTCCTCGCCAGCGGCTGACACCATCCCAGCGCTGCTCGTTCATCAAGCGACCTGTCAGATCCAGGGACAAGCGGGTTCACGCGAGGTCCCGGCAAGCGAATTTTGCACGGGCCCAGGTCAAAACGTACTGAAACCAGGTGAATTACTGGTCACGCTGCAGTTGCCTGGGCCTGCGGCAAACAGCAGCTCCGCTTATGAACGATTTATCCCTCGCAATGAAATGGATATTGCGGTGGCTGGAGCGGCCTCCTGGATTCAATTGGACGCCAGTGGTCAAACCATCGAAGAAGCACGGATTGCCTTGGCCGCCGTGGCAGCAACGCCGGTGATGGCAACCGAAGCGGCTGAGTCATTGCGCGGGAAGCCAGCGACTGCAGAGAGTTTCGCAGAAGCTGGTGAACTGGCCAAGAATGCCGCTTCACCGATCAGTGACATGCGAGGGACTGCAGAGTACCGCGTCCACTTGTGTTCGGTACTGACACAAAGAACCCTGGCACGGGCACTAGCGCGGATTCAAGAAGCAGGCAGTTAATGAAGCGGAGCCGTAACAGCGACAGCAAGTATAACCATTATTGTTTCTAGGTTTCTTTCTAGTGAGGCTTTCAAGTGGGAACGAAACAGCTCGTCTCAACAACAATCAACGGTGAACCCCGCCAATTTCTTTGCGAAGCGCGACAGAGCTTACTGGAAGCGCTGCGGGATGAAGTTGGGCTGACCGGCTGCAAGGAAGGCTGCAACAACGGCAATTGTGGCGCCTGTTCCGTGCTGCTGGACGGACAACCGGTTAACAGTTGCCTGGTCTTGGGCCTGGAAGTGGATGGCAAAGAGATTACCACGATCGAAGGCATCGCCCAGGGGGGCGAGTTGCATGCCCTCCAGCAGTGTTTCCTGGAGGGTGCGGCCCTGCAATGCGGCATTTGCACACCCGGATTCATCGTGACTGCCAAGGCCCTGTTAGACCGGAATCCTGGTGTTAGCGAGGAAGAAATTCGCTTTCAGCTGGCTGGCAACCTCTGTCGTTGCACAGGATACGACAAGATTGTTCGAGCCGTTATGGAAGCCGGCGAACAAATGGCTAAAACTGCGGCAAGCTGATTCTTTATTTCCATCACGCTCTTAAGACATTGACTGGAATAGTGAAACCATGACGCAAGACACGAAGCAAGTTTACCGCGTACTGGGAACCCGGCCCATTCGACACGATGGGGCTGACAAGGTCACCGGCAAGGCGGTTTACACCGCGGATGTCAAACCACAATCGATGGCCAGTGGTTTCATTTTGCGCTCCCCACATGCCCATGCCCGTATCAAGTCAATTGATACCTCCGCGGCAGCAGCGATGGAGGGAGTACTGTCGGTAATGACGGCCGCTGACCTGCCGGATGTCACTGACAAGGTCGCTGACCTTGGCGAAGGCACGGTCAACCTGTCCAATTTAAGCCACAATATTTTGGCCCGTGACAAAGCTCTCTACCGGGGACATGCCGTGGCAGCGGTAGCCGCAGTCAATGTGCACATTGCCGAAGAAGCTGCCAATTGCATCAAGGTTGAGTACGAACCGTTGGAATCAGTGACCTGGGTCATGGACGCCATGAAAGACGATGCACCCCTGTTGCACGACGATGTATTCACCAAGTCAGGTGGTGAGCAGAGCGAACAGCCCAGCAATGTTTCCGTTCACCTGAATTTTCAGCAAGGCGACGTTCAAAAGGGATTTGAGGAAGCGGATGTCGTTGTTGAACGTGAATTCAAGATGGCCACGGTTCACCAGGGCTACATCGAACCGCACGCGGTGCTTGTTGACTGGAACCAGGACGGACGCATCAAGGTCTGGGCATCGACGCAGGGATCTTTTACCTGTCGGCAACAAACGGCCGAAGTTTTGCAAGTTCCTCTCTCGCATGTAACCGTCGTACCATGTGAAATTGGTGGGGGCTTTGGTGGCAAAATAGCAATCTACCTGGAACCTGTCGCGGCGGTATTGAGTCGGAAGGCAGGTCGACCGGTACAAATTGTTATGCGACGAAACGACTGCTTCGAAGCCACGGGCCCGACCCCTGGCGCTTTTATTCGAGTCAAGCTGGGAGCCACCAAGGACGGCAAGCTCACTGCTGGAGAAGCCTGGCTGGCCTACGAATCGGGAGCCTACCCCGGTGGGATGCTGGGCCCTGGTTGCATGTGCGTGTTCAGCTGTTACGACATTCCCAATGCGCTGGTTGATGGCTACGAAGTCTGTCTGAACAAACCTCATATCAAAGCGTATCGGGCACCAGGGGCCACGCAGGCTGCCTTTGCCTGCGAAAGTGTTATCGATGAACTGGCCGATCAACTGGGGATCAGTATTCTCGAACTGCAACAGAAAAATGCAGCCAAGGAGGGAACTCGGCGAGTGGATGGGCCGGTTTATCCACGTGTTGGATTCGTCGAATGCCTGGAGGCAGCCGCCAGCAGTGATCACTGGAACACGCCCCTGGAAGGAGAAAACCGCGGCCGTGGTCTGGCCAGCGGATTCTGGTTCGGGTGTGGCTTAAAATCAAGCGTGGTCGCCAGTGTCAATTCCGATGGCACCGTGAATCTCACTGAAGGTTCTACCGACATCGGTGGCACACGCACCTCGATTGCCATGCAAATGGCCGAAGTCCTCGGCCTCGAATCGGACGATATCAATCCCCGGGTCGTCGATACCGACAACATTGGTTACACCGACGTAACGGGAGGAAGTCGTACCACGTTTGCCACCGGAATGGCCGCTTACGAAGCCGGTCGGGATCTGCAACGGCAGATGACTGATCGTGCCGCCGAACTCTGGGAATGCAAACCGGAAGACATCCAGATCACGGCCGGCACCTTTTCGGCCAACGGGAACCAGGCCAACTTTAAAGAACTGGCCACGGAACTGTTCAAAGCGGGTGAACCCCTGGTGGGCAGGGCTACCGTTGCCCCGGAATGCTCTACCAATGGATTTGGTACTCATATCGTGGACGTGGAAGTTGATACGGACACGGGAAAAGTAACCATCCTCCGCTACACGGTCATTCAGGATGCGGGGAAAGCGGTTCATCCCAGTTACGTGGAAGGTCAACTACAGGGTGGCGCCGTGCAAGGAATCGGCTGGGCACTGAACGAAGAGTATTTCTTTGATGACGAGGGAGAGATGAGAAATGCCAGCTTCCTGGATTACCGCATGCCGACTGCTTATGACTTGCCGATGATCGATACGATCATTGTCGAAGTGGCTAATCCCGACCATCCCTACGGGGTTCGTGGGGTCGGAGAAACTCCCATTGTTCCGCCCCCGGCTGCGATTGCCAACGCTATTCATAATGCCATTGGAGTGCGGATGGAAGAATTGCCCATGTCCCCACCACGACTGTGGAAAGCAATTCAACAGAACCAGGATGGTAGCTAGAATTGCTTTGCCATGGCCCTTGTTTTTATCCCTACCCAATTACGACAACTCACCAACGGCGTCGAGCAATTGGAGTTAGATGTTCGCAATGTACGGCAGGTAATTGAACAACTGGAAAGCCGGTTTCCAGGCATCAAGGAGCGTCTTTGCGAGGGAGACGAACTCTCCCCATCGATCCAGGTTTGTGTTGGGCAAACACTCAGCTCACGCGGCATGATCACGAAAGTAGCAGCCGACAGCGAAGTTCATTTCCTGCCGGCAATCGGAGGTGGATAAGTGGGGATTTTGAAATCAGAAATTGACACGCCGGCCCTCTGCCTGGACCTGGACGTCATGGAGGCCAATATCGCATCGATCATGGGAACCTGTCGTGAGCATGGCGTACCCTGGCGACCTCACAGCAAGTGCCACAAGTCATCCCTGATCGGCCAGAAGCTCGTGGAAGCCGGGGCCCTCGGGATCACGTGCGCCAAGCTGGGTGAAGCGGAAGTCATGGCAGCCGGTGGAATCCAGGACCTGCTGATTGCCAACCTGATCGT
>JAYGDG010000424.1:0-2339 GCA_046583015.1 Pirellulaceae bacterium
AGTACGATCGACGATAAAGCTGACTGCCTGGTTGAATTACGATGGGACATGAGTTCTATTTCCTTGTTCTTCAAGAGTTCTTAGTCTTTTTCGGCTTGTCATTGTTCTTGTTTGGCTTGCGGATGTTGGGGTCAAAGGGCGCATCCGGAGCATCTTTCTTAGGGAACCAGGCTGACAGTTCTTTTTTGACCTCTGCATACTTCGGTTTCTGGGCCAGGTTGTTCCACTCCATGGGATCGTTCTGATGATCGTACAATTCCTCGGAGCCATCCGCGTAACGAATATAGCGCCATCGTTCGCTACGCAAAGCGTGGTTCTTGCGGCCATGTGTTGTCAGGGCAGGGCGATCCCAGGTTAGCTTTGGATTCTTGAGCAAACTGGTCATGCTGACACCTTCGAGGTGGTCGGGTAGCGGCAAGTCACAAAGTTCAGCCAGCGTTGGGTATATGTTCATAAAATCAACCGGCCGCTGGCAGACGGCAGCCTTGGCAGGAATTCCGGGGCCGGCAAACATCAGGGGAGCTCGGGTCGCCTCTTCCCAAAGCGAAAATTTCCGCCAGTGATGTTTTTCACCCAGGTGCCAGCCATGATCGCCCCACAAACAGACAATCGTATTATCTCGATGTGGGCTCTTGTCGAGGGCATCCAGCACCCGTCCTACCTGGGCATCAGCAAAGGCAATACTGGCCAGGTAACCCTGCACGGCATATTTCCAGTTTCCTGAATCAGTGACATTCTTGTGGTCACCCTGCGGTCGGGCCATTTTCACGCCCGCGGCCGGCAGATCGGCCAGGTCATCAGCCGGCACCTTGGGCAAGGTCACCGACTTGTACGGATACATGTCGTAATATTTGTCGGGGACCTGCCAGGGCATGTGGGGTCGGAAAATCCCACATGCCAGGAAAAAGGGCCGATCATGATCCTTTTGAAGATAATCGATTGCCCAGGAAGCCACCTTGTAATCATTCATTTGCTGATCCGGGACTTGTAACCGGCCCCAGACAATCCCGCCAGCGCGGCTGTGAGGATCTTTCAGGATCCTGGCAACTGGTTTGGGATCTGCCGTTTTCTTGAAATAGGCATGCCAGGATTTGTCATCGTCATAGCGACCATGGTAAATTTTTCCACCACCTTGAGCATGGTAACCATGTTTCATGAACAGTTGCGGCAATGTCATCACGTTCGGCATGACGGGACGCCACGGCTGGGGATTAAGATAAACCCCTGAACTTGAAGGACGAATACCGGTCATCAGCGCTGCCCGCGAGGGGTTGCAAGCTGGTGCCGCGCAATGTGCCTGGGCAAACAAGACCCCTCGCTTGGCCAGGCGATTAATGTTGGGCGTCTTGCAATCCGGGTGCCCGCCCAGGCAGCTGATCCAATCGTTCAGATCATCCACCGCAATAAACAATACATTAGGCCGCCTGGTATCGGCTGCCTGAAGTTCCAGGGCCGGGGCAGCGAGTGCCAGTATTGTCAGTAGCCAACCAAAAGACTGTCTCATCATTTATGTCCACCATGTTTCCGGGTCAATGCCATCGCATCCCCTGCTACCGTTGTTGGAAATTCATCGCTTTTATGCTCTTCACTTTAGCGACTCTGGACAGCAGTTTCACGTGCCTGCCAGGAAATTTTGTCCTCGTCCAACTGACTATCCTGCTGTTTCTGGATTCGCTGGTAAACAAGCGGTCTAACAGGTAAAATCGAATCGTTAAAACGATGGTTTTGATAGCAGTCAGTCTTTCACCAAACAGATGCATTTGTTTTTCGGGAAGGAATTTCTCACATGTCACCAGCCGTCAATCGTCGACAGTTTCTGAACACCACGGCAGTCGCCACAACCGTGGTTGGCAGTACTTTAACGAGCCAGGTCCGGGCCGCTCAGTCTGCCAACGAAAAAGTGGTCATTGGTGTGATGGGACTGAGTCGCGGGCGCAGTTTGGCCGTTAGTTTTGCCAAGCAGCCCAATGTTGAAATCAAATATGTCTGTGATGTGGATTCGGAACGAGCCGACAGTGCTGCCAAGCTGATCGCCGGCGCCGTGGACAAAGCACCGCAGGCAATCGGTGATTTTCGTAAGATTCTCGACGACAAGTCGGTCGATGCACTCGTCTGTGCCGCGCCCAACCACTGGCACGCACCTGCCACCATTCTCGGAGTCCAAGCGGGTAAGCATGTCTATGTGGAAAAACCATGTTCGCAAAACGCCCAGGAAGGTGAATGGATGGTGGCGGCAGCTCGCAAGCACAAGCGGGCCGTGCAGATGGGTTCTCAGCGACGCAGTGGAACGGCCATTGCAGAAGGTATTCAGCGTGTTCAGGAAGGGGCCATCGGCAAGG
>JAYGDG010000427.1:0-1986 GCA_046583015.1 Pirellulaceae bacterium
TTTGTCAAACCGAGTTGCCAGAGTTGCCCAGCCACCTCGCGCGAATAGCGAGCGATACATTGGGGATAGGTCAGGCCCGGTCCGTGGTTAATCGTTCCCTGGTTCCGGGAAGAGGCCCCATCCCCGGCCTGGCCCGCTTCCAGGATGATGGTCTGCACCCCGTGTTGATCAAGCAGTCGTGCTATTTTCAGTCCGGCCACCCCCGAGCCGATGACGACCGCCTCGGCCGTCGTGTCCTGGTCCAGGGTGGCAAAGGCTGGCCGCTGCAGGTCGAGCCAGAATGGCAAGCCGAAATCCTGTAGTGACTCGGGCCCGATCATCTGGTCTTATCCTCGAATGGGATCTGGTTGCTTCCAGGGGGGCGGGCAGATGGCATCAATTTGTGCCAGTTGCTCGGCCGGGATCTGGATCTCGGTGGCGGCCACCGCATCCTGCACCTGTTCGATCCTGGTCGAACCGACGATCAGGGAAGTCATGGCTGGCTGCTGCAGGGCCCAGGCCAGGGCATACTGGGCCATCGGCACACCGATTTCACGGGCCAAGGCTTCCAGTGCCTCGAGTTGGTCAAACAGCGCGTCATTCAATTCCCAGAGCCATTGCGGTTTCTTATCGCCGCGCGACTGGTTGGGGGGAGATTGTCCACGTTGATATTTTCCGGTTAGCAGGCCACCCTGCAGCGGCTGGTAGGGGGTGACGCCAATTTGAAAGCGTTCACAGAACTCCAAATCGTGATGGAACTCGCGTCGCAGCAGGCTGTAGGGGATTTGGGATCCGACGACCGGTGCCAAGTCCTTGGAATCGGCGATCCAGCGACATTCACAAAGCAGGGCCGCGTTAAAATTGGAGGCGGCAATGTAACGGACCTTCCCTTCCCGGACCAGCTGATCAAGGGCGGTGAGCGTTTCATCGAGTGGTGTTTCCTTGTCGGGCCAGTGGATCCAGTAGAGGTCGATGACGTCGGTTTGCAGCCGCGTCAGGCTCCGTTCGGCCTCCCGCTTGATATGGGCCGCGGAGAGTCCTCGGTCTTCCGGCCCGGGCCCAACCGGTGCACAGACCTTGGTCGCCAGCACGACCTGGTCACGGCGTCCGACCAGTGCCTTGCCGACGATCTCTTCGGCCACTCCGCCGGGACTGCCCAGGAATCGCTCATATCCTTCGTAGACGTTGGCCGTGTCGACAAAGTTAATTCCCAGGTCGAGGGCCTGGTGGACCAGGCTGATGGCGTCGGCCTCGGCCACTGGGACGCCAAAGGTCATCGTTCCCAGGCAGATGGGAGAAACGGAAAGTTCGCTGCAGCCGAGTTGACGGTGTTTCATGAGATTTTTTCTTAGGGGGACGGGGTTCGCAGGTGGAGAGCTTTGTGATCTGGTCCCGATCTGATCATCTGGTTGGCCATGATAGCCGATCTTTTTGGCAGCGGCTACGGATTGGACTGCGAGGCGGAAGGTGTGGGAAAAGTTGCAGATCTTGTTCTCGCCGCCACCGTCAACTGTTATCTTGGAGAGTGATGATTGTCCGGCAAGTTTTGGGATGTTGGCTGACATGACCGATTCGATCTCTCGACGCACATGGTTACACTGCGCAGGGCTAAGTTACCTGTCTGGCGGTGCGTTGCAGGCCTGGGGCAAGGAGGAGTCGGAAGAGAATCGTCTACGGCTATTTGGTCAGGCAAAATCGTGCGTGGTGCTGTTTCTTTTCGGTGGTCCGGGGCAACAGGACCTCTGGGACATGAAGCCCATGGCCCCGGCAGAAGTCCGGGGGGAATTTAAGCCCATTTCAACCAGTGTGCCGGGAACCCAGATTGGTGAGCACTTGCCCCGGCTGAGCAAGCTGGCCGACAAGTACACGATCGTGCGCAGCATGTCGCACCGGGATTTCGAACACGGGTCTGCCTCCTACACGGCGCTGACCGGTCATCCGCACCCCAAGCCGGGGACCAATACACCGGCCAGCAAGGATGATTTTCCGACCTACGGGGCGGCGGTT
>JAYGDG010000449.1:0-5745 GCA_046583015.1 Pirellulaceae bacterium
TTCATCGATTTCATCAGGCACGTGAACTTGCACCGTAACAAACAGATGTCCCTTGCCGGCCTTGGCGTGAATGCCATGGTCCTTCAAGCAGAGGCGTTTCCCGCTAGAGGTTCCCGATGGAATCTCCAACTGGGCTGTCCCATGCGGGGTCGGCACATCGATGGTAGCCCCCAAAATCGCCTCCTCAACACCAATTGGCAGATTTAATTCCAGGTCATCTCCGTGGCGTTCAAAGCAAGGATGTTCAGCAACATGTACCGTAAGCAATAAATCACCAGATTTCCCTCCGGCACTCGGTTCACCCTTGCCGCGCAAACGTATTTTCTGCCCGTCTCTTACACCGACTGGAATACTGACTGTAATCGTCTCTTCTTTGCCATCCGGACGGGGAACCGTAAACTGAGATTTGCCACCGGTGACAGCGGTGGCAAACGGAATTCTTATCTTCCGATTCAGATCAGCGCCGCCGCGTGGTTGCCGTCGCGAGGTCGGTCCCGATCGCCCTGCCCCACCAGAAAACTGGCGAAACAAATCTTCAAAACCTGCTGGCATCTCACCTGTGCCACCTGTGCCCTGACGGAACACCTGGTCGAAATCAAAACCTTGGCCGCCGGCTCCGCCCCCTCCCATACGTTCAAAATCACTGCCAAACTGATCATAACGTTGACGTTTCTCGACATCACGTAACGTATCGTAAGCTGTCTGGATCTTCTGAAAGTTCTCCTTCGCAAGGCGATCATCGGGATTCAGATCTGGATGGTTCTTACGAGCCAACTCCCGGTAAGCCTTTTGGATCTGTTCCACACTTGCATTGCGTGGAACCCCCAAGACCTGGTAATAGTCGTCAGTCATATTTCGAGCAAAAATCGTGAGTTTTGTTGGCTTAACCGCGTTGCTCGTATTGTAGAGAGGAGTTGCGATACCCATCAAGACGAACTAACAGGTAGCAGAACAGGAATCGGAAAACGAACGATGGCGTAAAACGGGTCATTTCCACGTTTATTGCAACGTCTACTTCATGGTTCACTTGTAACGATCACTGGCAGGCTAAGCCATGAACCACACGCCACATCTGTCAAAGAACCAAGCCAGCAACGGACGCGTTTTCGCTCTACTTGTCCTGCTGATTCTGTCGTTGCCCGATTTCGCGATAGCTGCCAGGAAAGGTGAAATCGAAATCCGGGTGGTCGATCAGCAAACGCAGCAACCGGTAGCTGTTCGCATGCACCTGAAGGATCCCCGAGGCCGCGCCGTCCAACCGCCTCGTGTTCCCTTCTGGAAAGACCATTTCGTTTTCCCGGGAAAGATTGTCTTATCTCTTGCTCCTGGCAATTACACCTTCGAGATGGAGCGCGGACCGGAATACCGAATCCGAACCGGCTATTTCATCATTAAAGCTGATGCCGCCGACAACAAGCAAGTAGAAATGCAACGCTTTGTCAACATGAAGAAAGAAGGCTGGTGGTCAGGTGACCTTCATATCCATCGTCCGGAAAAAGACATCCCGCTTCTAATGCAGGCAGATGATCTGCATATCGCACCGGTGATTACCTGGTGGAATCAAAACAACCTGTGGACTGGAAAAAACCTTCCTAGCCCGGCGCTCAAGACAGCCGGCACAGATCGTTATTATCATCTATTGGCTGGCGAAGACGAACGTCGTGGCGGTGCACTGCTGTTTTTTAATCTCAGCCAGCCCTTGAAGATCGACAGTGCCAAGCCGGAATATCCATCGTCCGCCACGTTTTTGCTGGCTGCCAAAAAGCTTCCCAATGCACACGTTGATATCGAAAAACCGTTTTGGTGGGATGTCCCAATGTGGGTTGCCAGCCAAAAAGTGGACTCCATCGGCCTCTGCAACAATCATCTCTGGCGCAGCGGCATGCTCGCGAATGAGGCTTGGGGAAAACCACGCCCTAAAATCCGCTATCCCGACCCGCATGGGAATGGCCTCTGGTCTCAAGATCTATACTACCGCTTGCTCGAAAGCGGACATCGAATTGCTCCTTCAGCCGGAAGTGCATCCGGGGTCCTCCCAAACCCGGTCGGATACAACCGGGTCTATGTTCACTGTGGTGACAAGCTTGATTATGCCCAATGGTGGGAAGGCCTGCGGGCCGGTCGTGTCGTAGTCACCAATGGACCTCTGCTGAGACCCCGTGTTAATGGGCAACTGCCTGGCCATGTATTTACTGCCGAAGCCGGTAAGCCGATCAAACTTGCCATTCACCTAAACCTCTCCCTGCGAGACAAAGTCGAATACCTTGAGGTTGTCAAGAATGGCAAAGTAGAACACCAGGTACGCCTCTCCGACTATGCCAAGGCGGGCGGTAAACTGCCGGAGCTGCTGTTTGAGCAGAGCGGCTGGATGCTGATTCGGGCAGTGACTTCCAATCCCAAAACCTATCGGTATGCTTCCACAGGACCCTACTACGTTCAAATTGGTGAAAAACCTCGAATTAGTCGAGCGGCCGCGCAGTTCTTTTTGGACTGGGTTTTCGAACGTGCCAGGCAAATCGCCGCGCTCCCCGATGAGCAACAGCGGGAAGCTATCCTTATTTACCATCGAGCTGCCCGGGACTATTGGCAAAAACGCCTCGATTCAGCCACGGTGGATTGATCGAAAACGTCCCTCGACGCGACCGGTGTCCGGACATGATGGCAACCCGGAAACCCCAGGGCTCCTATCCTCTGAGGTCTCTGCTCGTTATACTCGCGCTGAACACCGTGAATCAGATTTGAACACATCTTCAGCTGGCCATGAACAATTCCGCAAGCTGGCGCAGTGAGTATCCATTCCAGTCGCATTACCTCGAATTGGATTCTCTGCGCTATCATTATCTCGACGAAGGTACTGGACCACCTCTGCTATGGGTGCACGGCAACCCCACCTGGTCTTTCTACTGGCGAAAACTGATCCAGGGATTGTCGACTAACCACCGCAACATTGCCGTTGACCACATCGGCTGTGGCCTTAGCGACAAACCGGCTGATTACCCATACACTCTCGAACGCCATCAGCAGAATCTCGTTCAACTGGTTGAAACTCTGGATTTAAATAATGTCACGCTGGTCGTTCATGACTGGGGAGGTGCCATCGGGCTAGGCAGCCTGCTGCAAATTCCAGAACGGTTTTCGCGAATTGTGCTTTTCAACACGGGCGCCTTTCCACCACCATTTGTACCCTGGCGAATCCGTTTTTGCAGGTTCCCCTGGCTGGGCAGCTGCGCGATTCGCTATTTCAACCTGTTTGCCCGTGCAGCACTTACGATGGCCGTGGAACAACCAAAACGTATGACACCCAGCGTACGAGCCGGTTTCCTGGCACCCTACCGAACGGTTGCTGATCGAGTTGCCATCGATGGATTTGTCCGTGATATCCCTTTCACACGACGTCATCCTACCTGGAACGTACTGGCCAACATTGAAGCAGGGCTTCCCTCCCTGGCAGAACTACCCATTCAGATTATCTGGGGAATGAAAGACTGGTGTTTTGACACTCGCTGTCTGCAACGCTTTCAGACTATTTTTCCGGCTGCCCAAGTGCATCCACTCGACGATGCGGGACACTACGTGGTGGAAGATGCCCACGAACAGATTCTTCCCTTGATGCAGACGTTTTTGCAAGCCACTTCCTCCCAGTCGTAGCAGGTCGTCCCATGGACCAGCCCCTCCACCACTCTCCTGAGCACAACAGCGAACCTCCCGCCATCGGGCAATTGGCAAGGCAGGCCTGCCTCTGGGAGGCAACCGCTCGCAAACCAGGAAACGTCCACCCAACAGCCAGTTTTTCTGACACCAACTACGACGATTTTGTTATCAGTGCCCAGGCCATCGGACCAGCCATGCAGGCAGCTGTCAGCCAGGGCGTGGGAACCACCGTTTGGCAAGCGGTTTCAGCAACATGCTCGGTCGTTTCCAGCAACACCAACCTGGGACTCATCCTGTTGCTCGCACCACTAGCCACGGTACCCCACAACGAACCATTGCGCCCTGGTGTCGAGCGAGTGCTTGAGTCACTCTCTGGAGAGGACAGCAAGCACATCTATGACGCCATCCGACTCGCACAACCAGGGGGGATCGGTGAGGTGGATGGTCTTGATATTCAAGAATCGCCACCGGAAAATCTAATCGCTGCCATGCAAGAGGCAAGTTCCTGGGACCTGATTGCCAAGCAATATTGCCAGGGGTTCGTAGACCTGTTCGATTTGCTTTGCCCCTGGATCGAGCAGGGCCTGACCAACGGCTGGACCTTGCCTGAGTGTATCGTGCATTGTCACATCCAATGCATGGCCACTTTTCCTGACAGCCTGATCGCCCGCAAATGTGGCCTCCCCGTGGCCCAAGAGTCACAGCGTCGGGCGCAGGCCGTCCTTGATTGCGGCAATCCCACCACGGGCAGCTACCAACAAGCCAGCAGCGATCTGGACCAGTGGTTAAGAACCGATGGGCATCGACGAAATCCAGGAACTACCGCAGATATGACGGGCGCCGCGTTGTTTATCGGGCTACGGCATGGCACAATTGATGAAAACCTTTCAGCCTCTGTGTCGGGAGATAACCGGTAGATCGTGTCCGAGACTTATCACGTGCGGCTCACTAAAGAACACCTGATTTTTAGTGCTGCGCATTTCATCACGTTCAACGGAGATATCTGTGAACGCCTGCACGGACATAACTATCGCGTCTTCGCCGAGGTCCACGGCCCTCTCGACGAAAACCAGTACGTCATCGACTTCATCGCCCTGCGAGATACTCTCAAAGAGATTACAACTGAACTCGATCACCACATGCTGCTGCCAACCGAGCATCCACAAATCCAGGTAGCGGCTGGGGAAGATGAAGTCGAAGTCACCTTTCAAGATCGACGATGGGTATTTCCAGAAGGGGACTGCATCCTGCTACCAGTCGCCAACACTACGGCTGAATTACTGGCACGCTATCTGGGCAACGAGTTGCTTGACCGCCTCGAAAAAAGGACTGGCGTTCGACCACAACGATTGGTGCTCGGTGTGGATGAAAACGAAGGCCAATGGGGTGTTTGTGAACTTACGGGCTAACTGCACGAGACTTACCTAGCGCCGCAAGTCGTGCTGGCAGGCTATCCTGTTGAGTGGTCCAAAATCGACTCAACTTCCCTAACCGGATTGACCGATACAATCCATACAGTATCTGTCTTATGCTGCGCTCCGTCAGTACTGTCACTGACACGCATCACCGGTCAATGTTCTCTCTCGAGGCCCGCTCTGCCGTGACATCCAATGCCCAAAAAGCTGCTACCCTGCTACAGAACCTGCCTGACATGGAAGCAATGAAATTGCGGTCTGAATTGTCCCAGCAGCAACAGGACCGTCTCTTGCAGGCCATGACCACCGCCAGCACGTTCAGTGACGAGCAACAGATGGCAGTATTAGAAGAGTTTCTTCGCATTGCCACCAGGGACTTCCAGGCCACCCTGCAGGCCACCCTGCCGGACACCACCTCGACGTGCCCATCCGCCGCCACTGACAACCATCACCTGGAACCGACAGCATCGTCGGCCGATCTTCTCTTTGAGTTCTTCCACGTGTTGCCTGCGGAAACCATGTTCTCACTCGTGCAGCGAGAATCTCCTCAAGCGATTGCTGTCATCCTTAGTCACTTACCGACGCGACAATCGGTCGCTATCCTGAACCGATTTGATCCGGAATTGCAGAGCAACATCGTTCAGCAGATCGGCAAGTTGCAGCATGTGGATCTGCAAAC
>JAYGDG010000529.1:0-3050 GCA_046583015.1 Pirellulaceae bacterium
GCAGGTGCTGGATATAATCCGCCAGGCTCCGCTCGACCAGTTGTTTCACCCCCGACTCGAAGTCACCCAGGTACCACCAGGGATGTGGGGCTAGTAGCAAGTTGGTCAGGAGAATCCAGTAGATCACGAGCAAGGACCAAAGAAATCGCGGTGAAGAAAAGATGCGCATGATTATTCAATGGGTATGAGAACAACAACTCAACACCGTCGAAGCTAAACCCTTAGGGCCACCGTGCCAAGGGCAAAGCGGACTAGATGCAAGTTCGCTCAGACATTGTAATCGCGGTGGCAGCTAGCTAACGATTCCGCCAGGAGATTGGTCCAGTAGCACCTCGATAAGCGCGGAAATCTCCTCTAGACGCACTTCGCTTTGATCCACGTCGAGATTCATGTAATAGCCAATGTTGGCGTGCAAATAGGCTAGATTGTCCTGGAAAGTTGTCTGGCGAGCGCTTGCCAGCGCATCCTGATCGACTCGTTCCGAGTTGGGCATCGGAAATACCATGGGTTTGCTCCCTTCCGTTGGAGAGTCTTCTCTGCAGGTATAAACGCAGAAAGAACCAAGAAGTACTCACCCGGACTGGATGCTAGCGAGAAAAACGGGGTGTTCAGCAGTCCAGCGTGCAAATTTGCCCATGAAAAACAGGAAGCCCTGCAGGCATTGGGGTTCGTCCCTTTAAGGCTTCCGCTTCTTTTGCTTGGCCTGCAGTGCTTCTGCGCGAAGTGTCTTTAGCACATCGGCATAGGTGCCACCGTCAGTAGCATTGCCACCGGGGATAAATTCTCCGAAGGGACGTTGCTTGAAACGCCCTAATTCGGTCTGGAGGGTCATCTTTAACTGTTTTAGAGTCTCCTGGTGCGCCGGATCTTGTGCAAGATTCTGCTGCTCGCGGGGGTCTTTGAGCAAGTCGTACAATTGGTCGTTGGCGAGGGCGTCCCTGGTACTGACCACCGACCGCGCAACGCCACCGCTTAAGCCGGTCATTGTTTTGATGTGACGGCGACTGCCGTTGCGAACCGCCGCAATCTGGTCGCTCGTGTATCGCAAGGCAATGTAATTGAACTGCTTGGTCTTGATCGAGCGGGCGGCGCCGATCTCGGAGTAGACATGGCTTCTCACAGGTGCAGACGGTTTTTTGAACAGCGGAGCCAGGTTCACTCCATCGAGGCGGTAGCCTGGCGGAGGCGCAATTCCAGCCAACTGGAACCACGTGGGGACGAAGTCGGTATTTTGGATCAATTCGCGGCACACGGAATTTTGCAGCATGCCGGCGGGCCACCGCATGATACAAGGAACCTCGGTGCCGCGCGTCTTGAGTAGCGAGCCTTTATTGCTCGAGCCGTGATCTGCGATAAAGAGCACAACCGTGTTGCGAGTTAACTTCAGGTCGTCGAGGGTTTTCAGCAGAACGCCAAGGGAATCGTCCATCCAAAGATAACCTGCTTCATCTTCGGTCAGGTTTGCTTCGCGGATCCGTGTCATCACACTCTCGCGGCTCGGCAGGGCAGTGAGCTTGCGGGCAATCTTCCCCTCCCCAGTTATTTCAGGTCGCTGAAGTGAGCGCGACCAGGAGCCGTTAGGTCCGTGTAGTAGTGTTGTGCAGTAGTGCAAATAGAAGGGTTGGTCCTGATGCTGCTCAATAAACTCGACTGCCGCCTCGATGGTCCAGGCAGGATTGTGACTTTGGAATGGAGCCTTCGTGTTTTCCCAGTAAATATTCTTCGCCCAACTGAAGCCGCGGTCTTTGATAAGGTCTCGATACCGTTTCTCGTTTTCAAACTGTTGTTTGTTTACTTTTTCTGAGTAGGGGACGTTCTTGGGGACCACGTGCAGATCGTTGGCGGCGCGGAATTCGGCGTCGCCGGGGCCAACATGGTACTTGCCGACAAACCCAGTGGCGTAGCCATGTTTGGCCAAGACGGCGCCCACGTTCATATTATCGTTTTCCAAGTGCATGTTAAACCCGGGTAACGCTTGTGTGCCTAGCGGGAATTGCTGACGGTAATCAGGACCGTAGGCCGAACCGGCGTAGCGACCGGTCAGAAACGTGTAGCGTGACGGCGTGCAGACGGTGGTTGTCACGTGAGCGTTGTGAAATATCATTCCCTCTCGGGACAAGCGATCAAGGTTGGGGGTGAGCACCTTGCCGCCATAAACGCTCGTCTCATACTTGTCGTAGTCATCAACCAGGAAGACAACAATGTTGGGCGGTCGGTGGCTATCGGCCTCTCTGCTCTCCGCCGCGACAGTAGGCAAGCAGCAGTGCAGGACGAGCAGAGCGGACCAGTATTCGCAGCGGCGGGGCTTCATTTGGCGGTCTTTCCTTCCAGCGCACGCATGGCATTGTTATAGAAGATGTCCTGGAGTTTCTTCGGATCAGTGACCATGCGGCGCAGAAAAGCCTGCAGTCGGGTGCTGTAGCAGACTCCGTTGAAGCTGCCCCCCTTGCCGTCGAAACAGGGGCAGTCGCTTCCAAATAGTAGCTGCTGGGGATGCCGTTTTAGGAATCCAGCGGTGAACTTTTCGTCCCGGGTTAGCGCGCCGTAGCCGCTACCGGCCGACATGTCTGCGTACAGGTTTGGGTATTTGCTCATCAAACGATCGAGAAGCCCACCGGGTTTCACGGGACCCTTGGGGTAGAGGGTTTGGCTCGGCGGCGGTACGTCCGCGCTGATGTTAGACCAGAAAGACTGGGCGTGACCAATGATACGGACGCGTTTATAACGTTTCAGGTAGGTCTCGAGGTGATCGGCGATACCCTGATTGTAGCCCGTGGGACTGTCCTGAAAATGAATCGTGATTGGCCAGTTGAGCTGGTCGCAGAGAGCAATCACGGCTTCCACGCGGGGGTCTTTCAGCGGGAGATGTTCTTTTTGTTCGCCGATGCCGCGGCAGCCCGCCTCGTGATAGGTCCGGATTCGCTGCAGGACATCCGGTTGCCGAATGTCAGATTGACAGAAGGGGATTATTCGGTCGCGATATTTTTCCAGTGAGTCAATGACCGTCTGGCTCTTCGAGACGACACCTCCCTCGCCCGTCTCCAGGGGCA
>JAYGDG010000555.1:0-7805 GCA_046583015.1 Pirellulaceae bacterium
GTACACTCGAAGAACAATTGGGCGATGCGATTGAAACAGAACAATATGAACTGGCAGCCGAACTGCGAGATCAATTGGCCCGCCGTGAAACGAACGTCCTCTAAACCGCTCACCTGGATTCTCCTCGGTGACATGCTGCACCAGCCGTCTCGTTGGCCAGCGCTCTGTTGAGCCTGAGCGGACACCTGCCCCCTTGCCCAAGTTGCCAGCTAGCACGCTAGCGTTTTGAGAATTTGTAACTTCGTCCTCAACGGGCAATTTGGATCACCTTCTTCAATAAGCGCTAAGCTCCATGCCCACGGTGAGTTGGGTCACAGAAAGAAAATTCTCATTAGATTGGCACGTGGGGTGCATAGAAGAGAGCTGTCAGATTCTGGGGTGGGATCGCAACAGTTGATGAAGAGAGCCAGCAAAGGAGTGTGCCATGTTAGTACTGACACGAAAGCTACAGGAGACGATCAAGATTGGGGACCATGTGACGATTCACGTCTTGCGAGTGAAGGGTAATACGGTTCGCTTGGGGATTGATGCACCGCGTCAGATTCGCGTTGTGCGAGGTGAGTTAGCTGATAAACAGGCGGCTGCGGGCGAGCAAGTAACAGCCAAAATGACTGTGGACCCAGATGTCACTCGAGCGGATGCCGAGGATGCGACTGGAGAGGACGATTCTCAGTGCCGGCGGCCGGCACTTGCTGACTATTTTCCTAGAGTTCTCAAGACAGTCCACTTTCCTTTAAACACTCTCGATACGAACCAGGATCCGATAAGCTCCTAGGGACTTTCATGGTCTGGTGGCGTGTCAGGTTCGGTTGGGCATGATCCCGTTCTGTTGGTTATTTGTTTTGTGGTCATTTCCGTTTATAACCAATGGCATGGCTGGTCGCTTGGCTGGCCGCTGTTTATCGAATGCGCGTCGTTGGAGAGTTACCCATCAAGACGTCACAGGGAAAGTTAGCGTTTCACGGTGGTGATCCGGTTCTTCCGGAAGGGCCACCGTCATGGCCGGCTACTGATCCACGGATCGAGGCGGTCCTGGCGGATGCTTATGCGGACGGCAGTTGGGGGCGTTACGAGGGAATTCACAGTCAGCGGCTGATCGAAAGTTTGTCTGAGTTGCATGCCGTGGAGCATGTTTCGTTGTGTGCCTCCGGTACGATTGCTGTTGAGTTGGCTTTGCGCGGAATGCAGGTGGCCACGGGCGACGAGGTCATTCTGGCAGGTTATGACTTTCCCGGAAACTTTCGAGCGGTCGAACATGTGGGAGCCCGTCCGGTGCTGGTTGATATCGATCCGGCCCGCTGGTGTTTGAACGTGGAACTGCTGGAGCAGGCGATCAGCCCGCAAACACGTGCCGTGCTCGTGTCGCATCTTCATGGTGGCC
Organism: Pirellulaceae bacterium; assembly: GCA_046583015.1. Classification (GTDB taxonomy): domain Bacteria; phylum Planctomycetota; class Planctomycetia; order Pirellulales; family Pirellulaceae; genus JAZADA01. Next base: position 1,382 of record JAYGDG010000555.1, read on the forward strand.
TGGCACCCATGAAGCAGATCATGGAGCTTGCTCAACGGCGCGGATTACAGGTTGTCGAAGATGCCTGCCAGGCACCGGGCGCGATGGTTGATGGCCAGGTGGCCGGCAGCCATGGTGACGTGGGTGTGCTGAGTTTTGGTGGCAGCAAGCTGCTTACTTCCGGCCGAGGCGGTGCTGTACTGACATCGCAGGTGGAAGTACATCAGCGCATCAAGGTTTTTTGCGAGCGGGGAAACCATGCTTTTCCGCTTAGCGAGTTGCAGGCGGCTGTTTTGTATCCCCAGTTGCAGGGTTTGGCAGTGGCCAATCGGTTGCGTTGTCAGCGAGTCAGTCGTTTGCTTGCTGGTACCGAGCATCTCACGGCGCTGCGGCCAGTGCAGAGCAGTTTACTGGTCCAGGCAGGAGAGGCTTCAGCAGCCACCGACGCAAGTGCGATGTCGAGTTTTTACAAACTGGCCTGGTCTTATGACCTGAACCAGGTGGCTAATGTGCCGCGGGATCAGTTTTTGGCGGCGGTGCAGGCAGAGGGTGTGGCGTTGGATGCGGGGTTTCGAGGATTTGTGAAGCGTAGTGCTCGACGTTGCCGGGTGGCTGGTGAGTTAACGGAAAGTGCCAGGGCGGCTGAAGCGACAGTTATCCTGCATCATCCGGTGCTGATCGAGTCTGTGGAGACGGTCGATCGGGTGGCAATGGCATTGGAGAAGGTTGTCTTGCAACTCAGTTGCTCGTAAGCTCTGCTGAGGGACCCAGGAAAGGTAAGGTCGTGGATCAATCATGGGAGGCTGTTGGCGGTCTCCAGGGAGTGTGCGAGATGAACAGTTGGCGATGCAAGAACAATGGCCATCGGATGCTTCTGCTGGGGAGTCTCTTTCTGTTGTCAGTGTTTGTCAGGGGAGTCGTGTCCAGGGCGGGACCGCCAGCGACGGAGAAGGCTGAGTCGATTAATGCTCTCTTGCAGCAGGCGCGTGAAAAGACGGGGCAACGTAAGTTCGTGGAGGCGGCAGGCTTGCTGACCAAGGCCATTGAGGTCGACAAGGAACAGTCGGCGGCTTACTACGCACGCGGACGAGTCAATTTCCAATTGGGGAAAATTGAGCAGTCGGTTCAGGACTTTGATGCTTACGTGAAACGTCGACCTCAAGTGGAGTCGCGTCAGTGGGAGCGAGGGATTGCACTCTACTACGCTGGTGAATTCAAACGGGGAGCAAAGCAATTCGAGTTGTACCAGACGTTTCATGATAACGATGTCGAAAACTCTGTCTGGCGGTTTCTCTGCATGGCCCGTTACGAGGGGCCCAAGAAAGCACGCCAGGTCATGTTGCCGATCAAGAATGATCGCCGGGTGCCCATGATGCAGGTGTTTGAAATGTACCGTGGGTCCATCGAGCCCGCGGATGTTTTGGCGGCAGTCCACGCCGACAAGCCTTCGGGTGACGTGTTAACAGGAAGGCTGTTTTACGCGCACCTTTACCTGGGGCTTTATTACGAAGCGCTGGGGAAAAACAAGGAAGCTGAGAAATATATTCGACTGGCCGCCCAGGACAAGCTGAAGACCAGTCCTCGCATTAATACCTACATGTGGGAGGTGGCTCGAATTCACTTGGCGCAGTTCGAGAAAACTCGCCAACCGGCCAAGTAGAGCAGCAGGAGACGAGCACGTGAATCAACCGCAGCCCCAACCTGTCGATCCGGCTGCAGTGCGGGATTTGGCACTGCAGGTCGTGCAGGCAGATCGTTTTCCTTGTCTTGCTACGGTCGCCGGGGATCAGCCCCGACTTCGACCAGTCTCTCCAGTGAAAACCGATCAGTTTACGGTTTACGTTGCCAACCTTCGCAGTTACCAGAAAACCGCCGAGATCGAGCAGAATCCGCGGGTCGAGTTGTGTTACATGAGCGCGGACCACGACCAGGTGCGGATTACGGGGGTTGCCGAGGTGGTCCAGGATCGACAACTGCTGGAGGAGATTTGGAATGACAATCCGCTTTTGCGGCAATACCTGGGCTCGATTGATAACCCGGAGTTGATACTCTATTGCGTGCGGCCCGCGCGCGTACGCTATATGCGAGAATGGGCCTTGGACTACTTCGAAGTACCGCTCGATTGATCCGGCTTTGCCCGTTATTTACCGATGCAGTAAAGGGTCGTATCGGAACGCAACAGCATTCGTCCCTGGACCGGTGTCGGCGAAGCACGAAATATTTCTGAACTGCCGTCCTTGGCAACCCGGTTAGTAGCCAGCAGCTCAAAAGTTTTGCCCGGTCGGATGACCGAGGTCGTGCCACTTTCGTCAGTTGCATAAACGAGTCCATTGACCGCGATCGGGGAAGATGAAAACCCACCCTCCATGCGCTGGGTCCACAGTTCTTTGCCCGTGGCTACGTCGTAACAACTGGCCAGGCCGGGACGCAAGCGGGTAACGATCAGGTAATCCCCGACCACGATTGGGGAAGGAAGGTCGCGTCCGCCTCGGCGGGCGCTGCGCCAGACCACGTGGCTGTTGGTGACATCCCCCTGGCCCCCGGGTCGCATGGCGATCATGTCGCCCGAACGTCCGGAAACGGCAACCAGGAAATCCCTGGCAGGTGTGACCGTGGGTGTTCCGCGTCCCGTGGTACCGGTCACGTGCCAGAGTGGCTTGCCGTCACTCAGGTTGTAAGCGTTGATGCTGCTGTTGCCGTTGAGTACGATCTCTGACCGGTCGCCTGTTTGCACGACAATCGGGGTACTCCAGCCACGGATCGTTTCCCGCTTGGTTTTCCAGACAGTTTTTCCCGTCTCCAGTTCGAGTCCCAACAGGCAGGCTTCGTCATCTGCATCGCAGTTCTGGATGACCAGCTTGCCAGCAATGATCGGCGAAGAGGCGGTGCCCCAGGGACCCCCGAATTCTCCCAGTTGTCGGGACCAAATCACGTTGCCTTCAAAATCGTGACAGTGAATGCCACCATGGCCAAAAAACGAGACGATTCGTTTGCCATCGGTTACGCAGGTCGCGGAGGCCCGGTTGTTCATGGAATGGGTTTTTTCGGCCGTCCCCTCCCAGCAAGTTTTTTGCCAAAGAATCTTACCTGTTTTCAAATCGATGCAAACCAATGCTCGCTTACTGCCGTCATCGAGCGACGAGGTTACGAACAACTTGTTCTCCCAGTAGATCGGTGTTGATTGGCCGCGTCCCGGCAACTCAGTTTTCCAGGCTACTGAATCTGCTGACCAGCGTACGGGAACGTCAGCCACGCTGCTGTGACCATTGCCAGCGGGTCCCCGCCACTGGGGCCAGTTGTTTTCTGCCAGCAAAGGGAGGCTTGCCAGCGTGATCGCCAGCACAATCGTAAATTGAATTACCGTCTTTTTCGCTTCATGCATTGCTTGTTCATCCTTCTCGTGCAGTGTTAATCGTTTCTTAAGGGGAGGTTGATATTCAGAGGGAACGAATGCGAATGTTCTTCCAGCGGCATTTCGATCCCTTGGGCCAGCCGGTTCCACCATGAACCTGCACCGGAATGCTACCGGATTTACCGAGGGTTTGTCGAACGAAATTCTTGTCATACCGTTCGGTCTTAGCGCTGGAACCATCGAATTCACATACTTTTAGTCCATTGATCCAGGTGACGATCCGGGGATGCTCCCCTTGCACCAGGACGCGGGCCGTGTTCCAGCCGTCGATTTTCCAGGCCTTAACCCAGGCTTGCGGTGTACAGCTGTAATCTAATCCGACACTGTCTGCCGTCTGGTGCTTAGCGGTGGTGATGCCAGTCAGTTGTTTCTGGGAATCATATTTTCCATTGATGTCGAAAGTTCGGGTATTGAAGCCGCGTGTTCCTTCTCCGTACAGTTGGCCCACATTGCCAGCGTCATGGTAGTCAACCATCATCTGAATACATTGGCCCAGGTCGTTGCCTCGAATAAAAAGACCTGAACAGACGCCCCAGTCGGGTTTCATGTCGATCGACAATTCAAAGTCTGAGAATTTTCGGTCTGTCAGCAGGATGCCACCATTGCCCGAACCGGGCGGATCTTGTTCGCCGGTAATCGTTCCCTGCTCGACTGCCCAACTGCCACCAGTTCCATGCCCAATTTTCTTCGGGTTCTTGTGCCAGCCCTTTAAGGTTTTACCATCGAATAACTCGACCCACCCTTCCTTGGCCGGAGCAGCGTACAGTCGTGACATGAGTGGCTGTGCCGTGGCAGCAGCGCAGGTAGCCAGGCCGGCTCCCAAAAAGCGGCGACGTGTCGTTCCAAGTCCTTGTCCTATTGCTTGGGTCATGGCGATACTCCTGTCAATAGAGAGTGCCTGGTTAATCGAGCACCATGATACTGCTCTGACTTGCTAACGGCAACGAGGTGGCTGATTTTGGCGATTAGCTTCCGTCCTGGGTGCTGGAAAACAGGCAGAAACGTTTTTTTGATTTACGGCACTGCTGGCGAATCCGGATTTGTGACCGTAAACTAATAGCGAATCCGTTAGGGAGATTAACGACACTTTGTGGTAAGGGAAACGCAATGAACGCGAGTGATCATTTTAAGCCATGGTGGCAACAGGCTTTGGTCGGTGTCATGTTCGTGATGTTCGTCTTCCTGTCTGCTGGGACGAAGGCAGCTGAAACTAAACCGAACATCATTTTTGTGATGGTGGATGATCTTGGTTACGGTGACCTGGGATCCTACGGACAGAAACGGATCAAGACACCGGTCCTGGACCAGATGGCCAAAGAGGGCATCCGCTTTACCGATTTCTATGCCGGTTCGACCGTTTGTGCGCCTTCGCGTTGCGTGCTGATGACTGGATACCATACGGGGCACTGTTTTATTCGTGGCAACGGCAAAGACAATCTTCGCCCAAGTGATGTGACGGTTGCCGAGGTATTGAAGGCAAGTGGCTACCGCACGGGTCTCTATGGAAAATGGGGCTTGGGACATGAAGGTTCAACAGGCCTTCCGACTCGTCAAGGTTTTGACCACTTCTTCGGTTACCTGGACCAGCACCATGCGCACAATTATTATCCGCAATTCCTGGTAAGTGGTGAAAAACGGTTTCCATTAACCAATGTGGTGCCCAGTCCTGGCAAGTATGGCCAGGGTGTGGCGACCAAGAAGAACCAGTACAGTCATAATCTGATCATGGATGAGGCCCTGAAGTTCGTTGATCGCTGCAAGGACGATCCCTTTTTCCTCTATCTCGCCCTCACCATTCCTCACGCTAACAATGAAGCCGGTAAGCGCGGTATGGAAGTCCCGGATTTTGGCCAGTATGCCAAGCTGGATTGGGCAGATCCCCAAAAAGGACATGCTGCCATGGTCAGCCTGATGGATCGGGACATGGGCCGTCTCTTTGATCGGCTCAAACAGCATGGGATTGATGAGAATACGGTCGTCTTTTTTACTTCCGATAACGGCCCGCACCGAGAGGGTGGATACAATCCTGACTTCAACGATTCCAATGGCCCGCTACGAGGGATCAAACGTGAACTGACCGAGGGAGGCATCCGTGTTCCATTGATTGTACGTTGGCCCGGACAGGTGCCGGCAGGCCGAACGAGTGATCACGTGGGAGCATTCTGGGATGTGATGCCGACCTTGGCCACTCTGGCCGGGGCAAATGATCATGTGCCGGACGATATTGATGGCATCGGATTTGTCTCGGCCCTGCGGCAGAAAGGCCAACAGGTTCATCATAACTTTCTTTTTTGGGCCTTCTATGAGCGTGGCGGTGCCCGAGCCTTACGACAAGAAGAGTGGAAAATTGTGCAGCAACCCTATCACACGGCCCCGCGACTCTACAACCTCCAGGATGACCTGGGGGAAACAACGGACCTGGCCAAGAAACATCCGGATCTCGTCAAACGTTTAGTCGGTTATATGGATGAATCCTACGCACCGGTGCAGCGCTGGAAGTTTCCACAAAAGCGTCCTGCGAAAAAGAAACCCTGACCCAAGATAACACCCAAAAGGAACCTCCTGATGATCCGTGTAAAACGTACCTGCCGGCTTGCAATGACTTGCGCTGCGCTGTCGATCATGGTGACCCCCTTGTGCGGCCAGCAAACCCGTCCGCCAAAAGCGTCCAAATCTTATCCCCCTACCCTGCCCGGAGCGAAGGTCGAGGTCTACAAGAAGATTGGTGATGTTCGGCTGCAAGCTTATATCTACTTTCCGACAAATCACAAGCCTGGAGATGATCGACCGGTGGCCGTCTTTTTCTTTGGCGGCGGCTGGCGAGCCGGGACCCCCTCTCAATTTATGCACCACTGTAAACACCTGGCATCCCGCGGGATGGTGGCCATCACCGTCGACTATCGTGTTGCCAGCCGGCATCAGACCAAGGCGGTTGCCTGTGTCTCGGATGCCAAGTCGGCCATTCGCTGGATTCGGGAAAACCACCAGCGCCTGGGCGTCGATCCTGAGCGGGTGCTGGCCGGGGGCGGATCT
>JAYGDG010000556.1:0-2132 GCA_046583015.1 Pirellulaceae bacterium
GCCACGGCACGACAACGGGCACTGGCCAGCGCCTGCCAGGTGATCATGAGTGCCAATGCATTTATTTACATCGATTAGTCACTGACGATAGAGGATCCCCACATGCGGGAAGACATTCAACCACTTTCCAATCGACGACACTTCCTGGCCCGCGGAGCCATGAGCCTGGCACCACTGGCAGCTGCCTGGCTGGGTCGGCAGCAAGCTGTCTCGGCAAATCCGCTCAAACCTGACCTGGGCCTGCAGAGCTATAGCCTGAAAGCCAGGGCACCGCACAAGGAACCCGCCGCCAGGGCCATGATCTCGATGTTCATGCAGGGTGGCCCCAGCCAGGTCGACCTCCTGGATCCAAAGCCGCTGTTGAACAAGCTGCACCTGAAAAAGTTTCCCGGCAAGATCAAGTACGATAACGCGGCGGAGGCCAGTTCACGCGTGCTGGGTTCCCCGTGGAAATTTCAACGGTACGGACAGGGTGGAACGGATGTTTCTGAACTGTTGCCGCACCTCAGTGAAATCGTGGATGACATCATGGTCATCCGGTCCATGCGTACCGGCGTCAACAATCATGGCCAGTCTATTCACGCCATGAATTCTGGACGAACCCAGTCAGGTAGACCGGCTTTGGGAAGCTGGCTCACGTATGCACTCGGGGCGGCAACAACGTCCCTGCCCGCCTACGTGGCCATGACCGATCCCAAGGGATTGCCGGTTGAGGGCGTCTTGAACTGGTCCAACGGTTGGCTGCCGTCGCTGTTCCAGGGCACGGTGATTCGACCCGTGGAACCGCGCATCCTCAACCTGCAACCGCCCCAGGAACTCCAAGGCAAGGTCCAGGACAATTACCTCCGGTTACTGAGAACACTCAATCGACAACACTTCCAGCAGCGGTCACGCGAGCTGGAATTGCAGGCCCGACTGGCTAACCTGGAACTGGCCACGCAAATGCAGACGTCAGCCCAGGAAGCACTCGACGTGGGCCGTGAAACCATGGCAACTCATCGCATGTATGGGCTCGATAACCCCGCCACCCAGGAATTCGGTACCCGTTGCCTGATTGCCCGACGCCTCGTCGAACGTGGCGTCCGGTTTGTCCAGTTATTCACCAAGAACCAGTACTGGGATCATCATGGCAGTATCATGAACCGGTTACCCGAGTCGACGACCAAGGTGGATCAACCAGCCGCTGCCCTGGTCAAGGATCTCAAGCAACGGGGATTGCTTGATTCCACGGTTGTCCACTGGGGTGGTGAAATGGGACGACTGCCCGTGATCCAGAACGATACCGGCGTAAAGAACGTCGGCCGTGATCACAACACGTACGGCTTCAGCATGTGGGTTGCCGGCGGGGGCTTCAAGGCCGGTGGAACGTACGGCGCCACCGATGAATTCGGACACCGTGCCGTGGAAAACATTGTCAATCACTTTGACTATCATGCTACCCTGCTGCACCTGTTCGGCCTGTTACCGGAGAAGCTCACTTACAAGCAGAACGGTCGCGAACAAACCCTGCTTGATGGTCAAGCGGGTAAAGTCGTGGCTGGCTTACTGGCATAGCCGTTACCGCAGCTGGTAAAAAAACCGTTACGTGGTCCGTGTCAGTTCCGGAATCGGTGCACCCTCGCTGAGAATGGGAACCGGCCGCCCCGCAAAATTGGGCAGCGCGAGGTGATCAAAATCAACTCCCAGGTGCTGGTAGATCGTCGCCAGGAAATCTCCCGGTCCGACGCGTCGCTTGATCGGATCTTCACCCCGAGCATCCGTCTCACCAATCACTTGCCCGGTCTGGATTCCGCCACCGGCAAACAACATGGTATTGGCCCGCGGCCAATGATCACGCCCCGGTTGCACCGTTCCCTTGGCGCCACTGGCAACACCCCCACCACTGCTGGCCACGTGGGAAATGCGTGGCGTGCGACCAAATTCACCGGTCACGATCACCATCACACGGCGATCGAGTCCGCGCTGATAGACATCCTCAATCAAGGCTGACACCGCCTGGTCAAAAAAAGGAGCCCGGTGCTTGATGGCCTGAAACACATGGTGATTGACGGCATGGTCATCCCAGTTGGCAACGCGACCACAAAGGGGACCATCAAATTCCGTGGCCACCACATCGACACCAGCTTCGACCA
>JAYGDG010000558.1:0-3084 GCA_046583015.1 Pirellulaceae bacterium
TCCGCTGATGGTCCGCGTTTCACTCGTCTGCCACCCCGTATAGAGACGCATCAAGAGGCCCACAGACGTCATGGAGGGGTTCGCCACAGAGCCGTGACCTGTGGCGCGGTCCGCCTCGTCGACATAGGGATTGTAACGATAGAGGTGTTTATCGTCGGGATCCGCCGATTTATTTAACCACTGCCGCACCTTGTCATAGGTCTCTGCCGGGACGGTCAGTTCTGCCCGCCGGCCACTTTTCAGGGCCTGTAACATCCAGCCAGAGACCGAAGTATCGGAGTCGCTGCCGGGTCGGTACCGCCAGCCACCTCGCTTAGCGTCCTGGGCAGTCACGATAAAATCGACGGCCGACTGCGCCTGTTTCTGCAAACCTGGATCCTGGGTCATTCCATAAGCTTCACATAGGGCCAGGGTGGCAATCGCATGGCTATAGAGCCAGACAGGCTGGTTTTTCAAACCACCTTGGGTCACGTAAAGGTCTCCATTTTCCTGTTGGTTAGAGAGCAAGAACTTCAGTCCGTTACTGACAACCTGCTTGTACTTGTATTGCTGGTGGTTGTAGCCGGCTCCTTGAAAGGCCAGTATTGCCAGGGCGGTGGCCGCCGTATCGCTGGCCATCGTCGGTGGGTCATCCTGTTCTGCAAAGTGATTTAACGTCCAGCGACCGTCGGGCAGTTGATTACGTGCCAGGAAGGCCAATCCGAGGTCAATTGCTTCTTCAGTCTGAGGATCTCCGGAACTGGTTCCGCCACCATCACCAGGTCGCTTTCGTCCCTGAAACGATTCAGTCGCGACGGCAGCCCGCGTATTGAAGGAGGGCAGACCGCGGCTGGTCTTACTCAAAAAGCGGCCCGGTTGGATCTGCACGATGTCGCTGTCGGAACTGGCACGTCGACTGGTAATCCCGGCATCGGCTGCAATGGTAGCCCCCAGTCCTCCAATACCTTCCTCGGCAGCAACTCGCACCGGTAGATTATCGGTTGCTCGTCGGGCCATCGGACCTGCCTGGGCACCGCTATTGGAGGCACTGGCTTGGGCGTCGGGGACATTATCCCCTGGCGATGCGACTGGCAATTCGATGGCCGCGGAGGTCGAGGCAGCGGGCAGGCCTCTGCCCAGGCTGGCCCGTTTCACGAGTCCACCGGGAGAGTTGGCCGCAGTCATTTCCGGTCCTGCTGCAGAATCATTTTTTTGCTGGCGGTTTGCCGCCGTGATGCCGGCTGCTCCCGTTGTCGGAATATCAACAACCGTATCGCCCGCGGCCGCTCCTGCTGCCCGTTCACTGACGGGTGCATTGATACCACCGGCCAGTCGTCCAGCCGGGTCACCTTGTGCTTCGACCGGAACTCCCTTATTCACTCCCGCCGACTGCGGGGCTCCGGCAGCAGTAATCGTCGTGGCAAGTTGGGGAGCCCTCAGGGGATTACCCTTGGCAGCCCGCTTCGGCAGTTCATTGCCACCACCGAGTTCCGGTTGACCACTGGCTCCTTCGGTTGCCTCGGCGCGACTAATTGCGGGACCCGCTGCCGCGCTACCCGGTTGTCCTGAACTGCCGGCCAGGGGCTCAGTCGATTGAGCCGGTTGGCTGCTGGCCAGCGAAATTTCTGCGCCCGTCGACGCCTTTCCTACCTCCAGTTGTGCAGGAGCTCCCACACTCGCTGGGGCAGCGGCTGATGGCCCCCCATCTCCCTGGGGTGACGGAGGTGCGGCCGCTGCCACACGCGTGCCCGTCAGGCTGGAGGGAAGTTGTTGCGTGCTGCTCTTGCCCGCCATGGTTTCCCTGGCTTGCTGGTCTGCGTCTTCACTACCGGCAACCGGAACCGCATCCTGTTGAGCGCGACGCGTGGAACTTTGGGCTAATTCTGATAACGAGGCGGCGGCCCCGTTCGGATCTTCCAACGCCTTCGATTGCGAGGAACCTACCGGGCGATTGGTCGCAACCCGGGCAACATTTGCCCCGGTCGCCTGCGCTGCCTGTGGTGACTCCTGTCCCCCAGCAGCCTGCGACGGTGCCGCCGCGATGGCATCAACCTGTGGAGACGCAATCGTGGCTCGCGCCGTCGCCTTGCCACTTTTCCTGGCCGGCGCGTCATTCGGTACCGAACTGACTTCCGGCTGTCCCCCGCCCGAGGCCCGACCAACATTCTTTTGGTCGACCCGTTGGGTGGCACCTAGATCGATTTCCACGTTCCCCTTAGCCGCCGTCTGTGAACTCTTGGCTGCCCGGGAATCGGACCGCTTGAGCGATGCTGCCGCATCCAGGGTCGCCTGGGCGGGCTGACTGGAAGCGACCGCAGTGGCCAGTTCCACGCTATTGGGACTGAGTGTCGCAGAAGGTCGATTCGCCCCGGCACGGCTGCGCTGAATCTTAGCAACCGTCGACGGTGCTATCTCAGGACCAGCTTCGTTCTGTTGCGTCGCTCGTGTGCGAGCCGCGGCGTTGGATGACGTCTTGGCCTGGTTACTGGCAGCCGAGAGGGCAGTTTCCAGGTTCCTGGATTTTCCATGTCCCGCCACACCAGCAGTCGCCTTGGCAACGGCAGTGCGGGCAGGCTGACTGGCTGGAGTTGCCGCCGCCGTTTGAGTAGAGGCTGCCGGTTGCGAAACAGCCTGCGGTGAAACGGCGACTTGGGCTTGCCGCTCTGCCCGCTGAAGGGAATTACTGGCACTGGCTGCGCTGCTGGCTGCTGGCTGATTAACAACGCGATTTTGCCGCTCTGCCATTGACTGGGAAGAAGCGGCCGCACTGCTGGCAGGTCCTGAAACGGCAGTCGAACGCTGTCCGCTAGCCCGACTGGTAGCACGGCTGCGGCTCGCACTGGCCGAGTTGGCCTGCAGTGACTGGGCGGCAGCGGGCTGGGTCGACGTGGTTCCCGGATTGGCAGTCGGAGTGACGACCACCGGGGCATTGGTTCGTGCCAGTGCCGAGCTCTGGCTTCGTTGCAACTGGTTGGCACTTTGGGCCACGTTCCGGGCCGGATCCGTTTCTCGCCGCGTGGCCCGGTTGGCTTGGGTGGTACTGGGGGTGGCCGTGGGATTCTCGATCCGCAGTGGTTGTCGAGAGCGGAATTGTTGACGATTTTC
>JAYGDG010000575.1:0-2060 GCA_046583015.1 Pirellulaceae bacterium
AGTTAAGCCGTAAAGCACCAAAAATCAAGCCCCGAGGGAGACTGTGCCCGGGGAAGACGCTGGTTTAGCGATTTGATTTAGGTAGTGGGTTAAATAACTAGCTGCTACAATAGTTACTTATGAGTGCAAAACATCAACTCGATCGACGAAATTTTCTCCGGGGTGCCGGGATTTCCCTGGCACTGCCGACGCTGGCCAGCCTGGCCCCTGGGCAATCGCTGGCAGCAGATCAGCAGACCGTTCCCAAGCGGCTCGTTTGTGTTGGCAACAGCCTTGGTTACTGGCCAGACGGATTTTTTCCCAAGGTGGCAGGTAAGAATTACCAGACGACCCAGTCGTTGAAGTTCATTGATCACCACCGAGGAAAATTTACCGTCTTTTCAAATCTCGATGATGACAGTACCGGCGGACACTCTGGCGTGGGAACCTTCTTGAGTGGTATCAAGATTAAGGAAGCAGCTGGCTTTCCAGAAAAGAACATGACGCTCGATCAAAGGGCAGCAGAACATGTGGGATCTGCCACCAGGTACCCGTCCATCGTGACCGGTGTCGGTGAAGGATCGGATCTGTGCTGGAATCGTTCCGGCGTCAGAATTCCTCCAATCACCAATCCAGCCCGTGTCTTTGAAGCCCTCTTTGTACAAGCGGATGAATCAATACGTAAGTCTCAACGTTACCGGATTGGACAGAACGCCAGCATTATCGATGCCCTGCTCGAAAATGCCCGCTCTGTGAAAGGGAAAATAAATCAGGCTGATCGAAATAAGCTGGACCAGTACTTGACTTCGGTTCGTGATGTTGAAAAACAACTGCAGATGTCTGAGGTCTGGGTGGATCAGCCGAAGCCTAAGCCGACCATTGAACCAATTCTTGATACTGGTCAGTCGCACCTGGAGTGTATCCCGCTCTTCTACCAGTTGATGGCGTTGGCGTTACAAACCGATTCGACACGCGTGGCTAGCCTGGAAACGCCAGTTCGCCTGACGCTAACAGGCTTGACGGAAATGGGTTACCATGGGCTGTCACATCATGGCAAGGATCCAGAGCGGCTCAAGGGACTGGCTAAGGTAGAGGCCTACTTGCTGGAGCACTTTGCAGGTTTTCTGAATCAAATAAGTGACGTGCCTGCCGAAGATGGCAAATCACTGCTTGACCATACGCTGGTGGTCTTTGGCAGTGGCATGGGAAATGGTTCTACCCACAGTAACAAACGTTTGCCGGTTGTAATGGCCGGCGGCGGAGTGCAACACCTGGGTCACCTGGCTTGCCCGGATCGGGATGGATCAGGCAAGATCCCCCTCTCGAATCTTTGGCTCTCGGCTCTACAGTGGTTTGGCCTGGAGGTCGATCGCTTCGGCAAGAGTACGGGAACATTGTCCTTGATGAACCTGGGTTGATTCATGCGATTCCTGATCACATGCCTGGCGTTTCTTTTCCTGCCGGCGGTGCTCGCTGCGCAATCATCGACACAGTTTGTGAAAACCTATTGTACCAAGTGTCACGGTGCCACGAAGCAAAAATCAGAACGTCGCTTCGATCGACTTACTAGTGCCATTGTGACCCATGAAGACATGCAGGCCTGGCAAGAGGTTCTTGATCAACTCAACTTGAGTTCGATGCCACCCAAGGATGCCCGCCAGCCAACGGTTGGTCAGCGAGCTGCTGCCGTGGCCTCGATTACCAGGTCCATTGCAGATGCCCAGGCCAAGTTTAAAAGCAGCGGCGGTCATGCTGTTATGCGACGACTGAACAAAGTTGAATATCGACATACCATTGGCGACCTCCTCTCGCTGAATACCCATGTGGTAGATCCTGCGGTTGATTTTCCAGCCGAGGCCAAGGTAGCTGGTTTCGATAACAACGGCCAGGAACTGATTACTTCTGGCTTGTTGCTTGGCCATTATTTACGTGCTGCTGAAAAGGCAACGGTAGCTGCGACTCATTTTGAACCGCGACCGGAGATTCGTACACTGATCCAGCAAGGCCCGTTCCGATTTCCGAAGACAAGGAAGAACCAAGATCGGGCAGCTATTTTCATTCAAGATAAGTTCATGCCGACG
>JAYGDG010000590.1:0-2832 GCA_046583015.1 Pirellulaceae bacterium
AATAGCGCCAGGACAAGAGACCAGCGAGGTACGAAAGTGAAGATGGCCGGGCTTGATTGCATTGAGCAAACTCGTCTATGGGTAGCGGTTAGCTAATGTGACGCTGGTGAGTTTACCATTGCAGAGCAGTAAATTCCAGAAACGATCGACTGCCAGGCACAATGAAGCACTCGCTGGTGATGAGGCACGGGAGAGGAGAACGACCCGGCAGGAAATTCAGAAAAGACCTGGGATGGGATCGGCATCAGCCAGTTTTAAAATCTGCGGGGGTACACCGGGCGTAACACGGAGTTGCCCGACATCGAAAACCGTTTGCAAGATCGTGGAAATCAGATGTTTTGGTGTGAGGTTCTCCGTAGCCGGTTCTCCACCGTCGCGTGTCGATTGGCCAATCACGTTTCCGCCTGCGAGGCCACCTCCATAGAGCAAAAGCGGGGCCAGTCGTGCCCAGTGATCTCGGCCGCCCCGTTTGTTGATCTTGGGAGTGCGGCCCATTTCGCCACTGGCCACTAGCATGATCTTGTCTTGTAACCCGCGCGCCTCCAGATCCTGAACGAAAGCGGCGACGGCGTGGTCGAACGAACAGCCGACGGCCTTCATGCCATCAGTCATGTTGAGGTTGTTGCCATCCGCGTGCATGTCCCAGATACCAGCATAACTGGCGTGGATAGTGACAAAACCGCAGCCGGCTTCGCAGAGCCTCCGGGCGAGACAAAGGAGGTGACCGATGGTCTTGGCCTGGGCGGTGTAATATCCGGACCGGCCTCGAGAGACGCTGCGCCAATTATGTTCAGTCACATACTGGGATGTGTCATAGCGTGCCAGGCTGCGAGGGTCTTCCTGGGTGAGATCTAATGCATTGGAGACTCCACCGCCCAGCAATAATTCGTAGGCTTGACGTTGTAAGTCATCAATCGCCTCCAGTTGCCCCGTCGAATCCACTTGACGGTTCAGTTTGTCAAGCTGCTTGAGAATGGTCCGACGGTCATCGAAGAAACGGTCGGGAGGCAGCTTTAATTGCATATCCTTCTGCAGTTGTCCTTTGGCACCGGGAACGAAAGGCGCGTAGCCTGCGGACCAGTCACCGGTTGCGGAGAGATTGCCACGGGCGGAAGGCCCCGGAACCTTTTTGTCCACCGAGCTTGGATAAATGATGGCATTGGTTGGCATACCAGTTCGGGCATGCGTGGGACCGACGACTCGACTGTAGTGGGTCCCGATATTGGCGTTGAGCGAATCGGGGCCGACGATCGGTTGAATGTTGTGGCCACCATTGTTGGTCTGGAACGAGCGGACGATGGTCAGCTTGTCAGCCAACTTCGCCAGCTGCTTCATGGTGCTGCCAAAGGTGACACCGGGCAGACTGGTTTGAATCGTATCGGTGATGGTGCGGATGGCGTCGGGGGCGTCGACCTTGGGGTCAAAAGTTTCGAGTTGACTCGGTCCGCCTTGTTGGAAAAGATAGATCACCGATTTGCCGGTGACTGCTTGTTGAGTCCCGTTGCTCGCTCCGCCAGCTGCCAGCATCGAGGCTAGCGACAGGCCTCCAAAACCGAGGCTGCCGGCAGTCAGGAACTGCCGTCTATTGAGGCCACGCGGGCCACCGGTAATGGAAAACATGAACGCTACCTCGTGCTATTTATTGGCAACAGTCTATTTTAGGCAACGGCTCGGATTTAGGCAAAGACCAATCATCTAACGAGCCGAGGCAATTCCAGCTATTCTTGTTATCGGTCCAACGTAATGGGTGATTAAAAACAAATTGTTGAGCGTTTCTTCTCCAGGGGAGACGTAAAGGTGGTTTGGATTGCGATTTTATCGGACTGAACGCTATAGTAAGAGACTTCACTTGTGATCGTTTTACCATGGTATTATGACAGAACAACTGGCAATTCCCGAGCAGAACTCGTCAGCGAAGGCGGTCATTGGACGGGCATTATTGATCTCGGCCGCGGTGATTATGGTTCTGCTGCTGTCGTTGTCCGTTAAGTACATTGTCAATGACGATCCCAGTTTCGCGATGATCCTTAGCGGATCTGACGGTTTTCAGGCGAGCGCCGATGTCCCCTTTATTTCACGGTTGCTGAGCCAGTTGCTTGTTGCTCTTTACGGCCTGGCTCCGGCCGTGCCCTGGTATGGGATCACTCTTTATCTTTCCGCCTGGCTCGGGTTGGGGATACTTGTGAGCGTCCCTTTGGCTGGGAAATGGTCTAGAACGACGACGTTAGTTTTAGTCGCCGGTTGGGCGCCGTACCTGTTGTTTGGGCTCTACAACATATCGATGACCAATGTCACCCTTTGGCTGCAGTTGGGAGTGTTTTTGCATTTGCTGCTATGGCTGCGCAGCGACCGATGCTTTCGGCTCTGCAGCGGTTGGCTCGTGGCAGGGCTGGTGGTCGGTTATTTGTGGCGCTGGGAAATGTTCCTGGTGTTCAGTGTTTTTGCGGCTCCGTTGCTGTTATTTGTAACGCGTAAGGACGTTCGCAAGTGCGTTCCGATTCTTGTTGGGCTGTGTGTTCTCGTGACAGTTGATCGATCCTGGGAATTCGTGGCCACCGGGGAACCCCAATACCGCCAGTACGAATCGTTTAATCGGGTGCGAGGGCGGTTTCACGACCGGGCTGAAGGGCAGCAGCATGCGGGCACTCCCAAGGCGCTGCGTCAAGTCGGCTGGAGTGAAAATGATTACCGCGCGTATCACGAGTTGTGGATGCTCTACGATGAGCACGCTGTTACCGAGGCTCGTCTTCGTGAGTTCCTGGCGGCGAACGGGAGCGAAGGGGCGAGGTTGGGCCTGGGCGGGATTGCCGAGAGGGTGAAGAATATTGTCCA
>JAYGDG010000639.1:0-12221 GCA_046583015.1 Pirellulaceae bacterium
ATCTGCCTGGGCGCTGTTGACAATTTTGTAGGGAGTGACTTTTTCGATTTGTTTGCAGACGGCTTCGGTCAGTTGTTCTCCAAGATTACGGCGGAAGCTGTCCGATTGAAACATCGGCACATGAACGGAACGAATATTGGGCCGATAGAGAGTATTTGATCCGAGTTGATAGCCGGCACATCCGGCCAACAGCAGTGCCATGACAGCGGTCAAGCAGGACCAGGTGGCCGCACGATACATCGGTTTCATTAGCTTCATCACTCCGGCTCAACGCGCGAGGAAGGATCCTCCAGGAGTTGTTCGAGATCGTCTTTCCTGTCGAACAGGTTGGCCAGCCACTGGAACCGCTGACGCGGTTTAGCGGGTCTGTCTTCGATCTCTAACAGTCGCTGACGGGCCTGCCCGGCAAAGGGCGTATCGGCATACTCGCTAATCAATGTCTGGTAGTACATTTGGGCTGCACCATAGGAAGCTCGTTTATCAAAGAACTGTCCGGTCGACCATTCCCGTTCGGCTTTTTTGTAGTGAATCTCGGCATGGAGTCGAGCCAGTTCCTGCTGCTGTTGCCTGGCCTGCTGCGGGAACTGTCGATGCACTTGCTTCAACAGTTTTTCTGACGCCAACAACGCTGTATCACCATAGTTTGGTCCACGATAACGACGAAGTTTCGTTTGAATTCCCGCTCGATGTGCACGAAATTGATGCGCACTACTGGGAAACGTCTTAATTAAATCACTAAAGAGATTGTCCGCTTGCTGGTATCGGCCCATCTCCAGGCAGGCCTCGGCTGCCAGCAACGTGGCATCATCCGCGATGTCGCCGGTGGGATCATCCAGTCGGATTTGATCGAGGATACGAACTGCAAAATTAAACTGATCTCTCCAGGGAAGCGTTGAGTTCGATAGATTGAACTCATAGAACTGCTGGTGATCCAACTGGTTCGCTTGCAACCAATAGTGTGCGATGCTAAATCGGCGCCGCTGTATGGCATCCAAGTGGCGGCTCTTGGGATAATCCTTGAGCAGGCGTTCGTAGCGATCGTCGGCCTCGGGATAACGCTGCCCAAAAAAGTACGATTCGGCGGCCATGAAAAGAGCATCTTCGTGTAGTGCAGAATTCGACCAGCGATAAGCGGAGAGGTCGTAAACCTTGGCCGCCTCCAGGTACAAGCTCTCGATTTCGTCCTGAGCGGTTACACCATTACCTGTTGCGCGGGCATTGGTCGCCCGATTGTAGATTTGCTCCGCATCCGCCAACAGTCGAATCGATGCCTGGCGATTCTTGCCACGACCGATCATCCAGTCAAACTGTCGTTGCAGGAACTGGCCAGAGGTTTCATCCTTCTCTTCTTCGAGCGACATCTCGCCAACCAACTGATCGTGACTTACCTGGCGTACCGGGGGCAACATTGTCGACTCGACGTTGCGGTGCAAGAGGCCAAAACCGACCGGCGCAACAACCTCTTGCTGAAGGCGACTACAGCCACAACAGGTCAGGAAGCAGAGCAGGCTCGTAGCCAGCCGCCGCTGGAAAAATTCACTTTTCATCTAGGACATCCTTGTCCACTGCTGGTCAAACTCCAAGTTGCCAATGGCAACCCGCACCAGTTGATACCGATCGATCACACCATGAACCGCGTCCCTGCGATCGCTGCTTGTTTGCCGGTCAACTGGCCAACATTCCCAGGTAATTGTGCATCCGTACGCGATGGCCTATCAAGTTGGCGATGTATCGATTCAACACACCACGAACAGGACCACGCAACTTGGCTGACACTACCCAGGAATCGTCAGTCGTTCCATTCTCCTCGGATAATAATTTCAATACGTGAATCACTTCAGGCTGTACCCGAACCACTTCCCGCTGCCCAACACGACAGGTGGTACAAAGTACACCTCCTGCAAGCTGACCAAAGGCAAGCCGGTTCTCACGGGACACCACCTCTCCACATCCAGCACACTGATCCCAGGTTGGCAAATGCCCCAACAGACGCAAGGTTGTCAACTCAAACCGCACGATCGTCGTCAACACGTCCGCATCCGCGTTCAAATTGGCCAACGTTGAAAGGGCCTCTTCAAACAACTCCGGGTGAGGATCTGCGATATCGGTCAGTTCGTTCAACAATTCCGCAACGTAGTACCCAGCGTACAAACGCGACAAGTCTCGGGTCGACGCTCGGAACCGTGTTTCGAGTTTAGCCTCTGTTAATAAGTCCAAGGTGTCAGACGAATTGTGGAGGAAGACTACGCGACAGATTGCCAGCAGGTCAAGAGCAGACTCAAAGGGACCTTTCGGTCGCCGGGCTCCTTTCGCCAAAGCAGCTATTTTACCAAGTTGCTCTGTAAACAGAGTCACCACACAACTGGACTCACTGAAATCGACCAGGCGCAGGACAATCGCACGACTTTTTTCACTGGACATAACGTATCAGGCAGTTTCCCGCATCAAATCACCTAATTGTTGTAACCGAATGCGCTCAATGCGTCGTCGCGAAACTTCCAGCACAGTCATCTTCAAGCCATCCAGCCGAAGTTCCTCGTTCGTCTTAGGAATATAACCCAATTTGTGGAGCATCAATCCGCCAACCGTATCGTAGCCATCGCTTTCCGACAATCCCCAACCGAACCGTTCATTGATTTCATCGATATGCGTGCGGCCCAGCACCTCGATAGTTTTCTCATCGACGACCTGGATCTCATCTTCCTCTTCCTTGTCGTGTTCATCAATTATTTCACCAACGATTTCTTCCAGGGCATCTTCAATGGTCACTACTCCCGCAACCGCTCGATACTCATCCACCACGACCGCCATGTGGTTACGTGTTCGCAAGAACTCGCCCAGCAACTCATCGACCGCCTTGGTCGCTGGAATAAACCAGGGTTTTCGCACCAACTGGCTTAACGGCATCTGCAATCCCTGAGGATTCTTGTTCAATTCGGGAAACAGGTCTTTGACGTAGAGGATCCCGATGATGTTATCGAGCGTTTTCTCAAAAACAGGAATCCGTGTCCGTCCCACCTCCACGACAAAGCGAAGCACCTCGGGCCAGCTCAAGTCGGCATCCAGTGCATTGATCTCTGAGCGGGGAGTCATGATATCCAGAACGTCTGCGTCACCAAGCTCGATCACTCCTTCGATCATCTCCCGGGCATCTTCCTCCAAAAGCCCTTCTCGCAAACCGGCTGAAACAATGGTTCGAATTTCATCTTCGAAGGCCTCTTCTTCATCTTCTGGCTCATCATCTTTCCCGGCCAGCCGGTTAACGACCGTATCAAAAACAACAATCCCGGCAGTCAGCGGCCAGAGCAACCGTTCGATCAGTCGCCACAGAAACCAGCCGTGATAAATCAAGGGCGCGGACCAGACACGAACTACCGCTCGTGGTATCCAGATCAGCGTAGCCAATAAAACCAGGGCCGAAACTAGCAGGACCAGCCCGTCAGCTCCGAACCACTGGAACGTTTCACGGCCGGAAACTCCAGCAGATGGTTGCAGCCAGAACAGCACCACACCAACGAGCAGCAAAACGCAACCTATGGCTTGCAGGCTTTCAGCGGCCAGGGCCGCGTGGTCATGCTCTGCCAGGATTCGACTAAAGCCCTCTGGTTTACCTCGCCGGCGGCAATAAGTCTCCAGCTGATGCCGAGAAAAATCACGTAACACGTGTGTACCAAGAGCACCCAGCGCCGTTACAAACCATCCAACGACGATCAGCCACCAGGCGGTATCCGCTGCGATCACGAGTGACCATTCTCCTTTATTCAACCTGGGCAGACAGTTTAATCCCGCGTGAACCAAACAAACTGCTCGAAGCCAGTATCTTGCTTTACCTGTGTAAACGATCTGTCAATTTCGGTCAAATCGACTCCGGCGATTGCTCGGAATCGACTGGTAAATGATGTGGTTCCAGGCCATGCTGCGCTAAATAATGATCTTCCCGGGAACGCATCACCGCAGCCTGCTCGTCGCCACCGTCTTGATAGCCTGCCAGGTGCAAAGTCCCGTGAATCACGTAGAGTAACAACTCGTCTGCCGCTTCCCATCCATAACGTATTGATTCGGCGGCAGCAGTATCCGCACTGACAATCAATTCCCCATCGACGTAGTCCTTCTCCCGCTGGAGGACAAAACTCAAGACATCGGTCGGATAATCATGGTTCAGGTACTGAACATTCAACTGGTGAATGGTCGTGTCATCAACCACCGCAATGCTGATCTCAGCACGCTCTAACCCTTCTCCTTGCAACACACCTCGAACTGCTGCAACCAGCCGCTCTGATTCCACAGGATGCTGGTCCTGCTGATTAGTCAGTTCAATCTGTATCAAGCTCGCCGCTCCTCCCATCAGGCTGTCTGTTCCTGGTCTGGATACTTGACACGGCCATGATGTACGGCCGCCAGCGATTTAATCAGGCTGTTTTCGATGGCGTGCAATTCTTGCAACGTCAAGCCACAATCGTGAAACTGCCCAACATCTAGTCGTTTCTTGCTGATCTTACGAACCAGGCCTTCGATTCGTGCCGGTGCCGGGTCTTCCAGGGAACGACTGGCACTCTCCACGGCATCCGCCAGCATCATGATACCAGCTTCACGTGACTGAGGCTTCGGACCGGGATAACGGAAATTCGCTTCATCCGTTTCCGGCCCATCCGGGTCGTCTTCCTTCCGTTTTGTTGCTTCACTAAAGAAGAACTCGACCAGCGTCGTGCCATGGTGCTGTTCAATGAAATCAATGATGGACTGAGGCAGGTTGTGATGTTCAGCCAGGTCTGCCCCGTCCTTAACGTGAGCAATGATGACCAGCGAACTCATCGCCGGCAACAGGGACTCGTGACGATTGTCGTCACCAACCTGGTTTTCCACAAAGTACTCTGGCTTGAGCATCTTGCCGATATCATGAAAATATGCTCCCACCCGAACCAGCAGGCTATTAGCACCAATCGCAGCAGCGGCGGCTTCTCCCAGCGAAGCGACATTCATGGAGTGATTATAGGTACCCGGAGCCCGACGTGATAACTCTTGCAGTAACGGATGCGCTGCGTCGCCGAGTTCCAGTAAGCTGATGTCCGTCTGGACATCAAACAACCATTCGACCACCGGTAATAAACCCGTCATCAAGAAGCCGGCAGTTAACGCGCAACCGCCGTACCAAAACGCTCCCTGCATAAGACCACTGACAAACGAAAACCGTGGATTCCAAACCACCTCTGCATTCTCCATCGTCGAAAAAATGGAAACATCTGAAGCGCCGAACATTTGCCCCACCAGGGTCCCCACGCCGATCGTGGTCAGAATCACCACGACTCCGGTACATAATCCAACATAAATTAACTTCGTGCGACTGCGAATGCGTGCCAGCATCAGAACACTGGCAGCCACTGCAGAAAGAAGGATTAACCATTCAGTTAAAGCCGATCCCTGGGACACGGCATGAACCAGCGAGACCGCCGCCGCCAGTAACAGCCCCAATTCTCGGTGGTAGGCAATCGTGATTGTCATGGCAAACAAAGTAATGGGTACAATCTCCACGCGCCAGTCGTCCCGCGCAGCAACGTGCATCAGACTTCCCGTGATAACAACAAGACTAAGGATGGTCGTTAAGTGCCTGAAATCATTCAGAATCCGCGGTTCGTGAAACAAAATGTAACAACCGCACAACACATACAAGGCACCATACATCCCGAAGAATGCCAGGCTGCAAGAGACCATTCTGCCCCAACCTGCCTGCTCTGTCTGATGCTGATACTCGAATCGCAATAACTCCAAATCCTGACTCGAGAGAGGCTTACCCCCTACGGCCAGGCGTTCACCCGGACGATAGACCCGGCGGGCTTCACCAATCCGTTCCATGGCTGTCTCATATTCCTGCTCAGTCCGCTCCAGGTTGAGTTCCAGAGTCACCGGAAGCCGCTGGTGCTGCAACCACTGGTTGACCAGCACGGCAACGTGCGAAGATTGCTCCTTGGTAATCGGCAAGCTGTTGATTTCCTGGGTGACACGCGTGGTTAACAAACCAGCCACCTCAGCAATACGAGCGTCTCTCACCTCGACCTGGTGAACTAGTTTAGGATTCCCCCGCGGGTGGACCAGGATCGCGATCTGACTGCCATCCTCTAACTGGTGTCCCAGATTCTCCAGCAAGCCGTCCTCTTCAACTCTCTGAAAAGCGCGCTCAATAGCCAGTTCAAAACTGGACAATTTCATATCCCCAGTAAACGATTCCTGGAAAGCCTTGAAAACATCTTCTTCGGTCATTCCCTTGAAGAGCGGTGATATGTCAGCTGGCGCCTTCCTCCCTGAATCCGCAGACTTGTCGTCAACAAAGAACTCGTCCCAAACACTCTCTTCCAGCGACTCAAAGGAAGCTGCCCCAATCAGCTGAAAAACTTTGTCCTCTAGCGCCTTGCGCAACTCTGCCAGTTGTTGTCGATCGTGCGAGTAGACACAGAGTGTCTCTCGTCGAGCCTGTTCACGTTGCCGCCGGGTTGCTTCCTGGTCCCGCACGGCAAACTGCACACTCGCCACGATATCTCGATCCGGAATGTAGCCTCGCCTAAAGGGAAAGGATCCGGTCCAGCCACTAGTCAGCCACCACATCATGACTGCTGCCAGCAGGCAAGCGCCGATTCTCAGCAAAACACCCACGTGTTGCAGGTAGTTCAGCATCTGGGCCCACGGACTTGGCGGCAGGGAGAACGATCCCGTTCGATCCAGGAGTTGACGTTTCTGACCACCCGTCGACATAGCAGTTAAATCTCACAAGAGTCCAGAACTCATTTACGCCGGGAAGACGTAGAGCGGGATGGAACAGAAGCCGTTTGATAAGCTTCAACAATTTCTTGAACTAGCCGATGGCGAACAATATCATTCACGGTCAAGGTAACTTGACCAATCCCCTTGATATTCTTCAGTCGAGAGACAGCGTCGATCAGTCCACTGGCAGCCGTCCGCGGCAAATCGATTTGAGTGATGTCTCCCGAAGCAACAATCTTTGACCCTTCACCCATCCGGGTAAGAAACATCTTCATCTGGGAAACTGTAGCATTCTGGGCTTCATCCAAGATAATGAAAGCGTCATTGAGAGTTCTCCCCCGCATGTAAGCCAGTGGTATCACCTCGATGACATCCTGCTCCATAAACTGCCTGATTTGTTCATGGTCTATCATGGCATGCAATGAATCGAGCAACGGTCTCAGGTAAGGATTTATTTTCGCCTGGAAGTCGCCCGGCAAAAAACCCAAACTCTCACCCGCCTCGACCGCGGGACGCACCAGCACGATCTTCTTGATTCGCTGCTGCTTTAAAGCCTCCACAGCCATGGCCACGGCCAGGTATGTTTTTCCAGTCCCCGCCGGTCCCACGGCGAACACCAGTTCATGGTCACGGATGGCCTTCATGTATCGTCCTTGGCCCGCAGTCCGTGGACGCACCTGCTGGCTTGCCTCAAAAACATCAGCCTGTATCTCCCGGCAGGACGAGGTACCGGTGACGTGCGACAAAACCTCTTCCACGTCCTCTCGGGACAGGGCTTCCTGGCGTTCCACTAGTCCTCGCATTTGTTCCAGGACATGCGTCGCCTGGGTAACCGTCTTTTCGTCACCAAAGACATGTAACTGACCGTTACGATGCGTGATGGAAACACCAAGAGCATCACGAACCAGTCGCAAGTTTTGATCGCGAGCACCAAACAGCGTAAGCAACTGTTGAGGTTGCGATAAGGAAAGCGTGGCTTCGAACATAGCCAATCAATGATCGCCTTGAAGGAAAAACAACGGACCGGCGACGATCCACGATACTCGCATCAACTATACTCAATCCCTCAGCTTGTGAAAACTCAGAACCGGACACTTAATCCATAAACCTTGACCAGGTACAAGCTTGAGATAAATGGAATGATCCGCAAAAGTCCCTTTCGCTTCAGACAGGCCCGACTAATCCAAGGGCCCAACAGAGATAAGCTGGCAGACCGGCTACCAGCAAAGAATCGAGTACATCCAAGACACCTCCGAGACCGGGCAGCCACCGACTGGAGTCTTTCTGCTGGGAATCGCGCTTCCACATCGACTCCGCAAGATCTCCAATCATGCCGGCAACCGATAAAATCAGGCCATAGAGAATCCAGCAGCCGATATCCAGGCCGCTGGGCGTCCCCTGTTCCAAACCAAAAATCAACGGAACCAGCCAGTAAAAGTAGACCAGCGCTGCCAAGCTACCAAAAACTAGTCCTCCCAGCGCACCTTCGACCGTCTTCTTGGGACTCAACGTCGGAGCCAATTTGTGCCGCCCGCAGGAACGGCCAATAAAATACGCGCCGCTATCGGAAACCTTGACCACGGCGACCACGGAAATCAAGGCAACCATCCCCCATTGATGGTCAGAAAATCTCCTCAAAGCGACCAGGAAGCTAACTAGCAGCCCTACATAGACAATCACCAGCAAGCCACTGGCCACGTGCATGATGACACGCCCAGGTTGCTCGTAGCGCAACATCTCTGAAACAAATAAGACTATGAGTGCAAGACCGGTCATCACTGTCGGCCAACCCAGCTGCCCAAAGGGGCAGTCAACCGGATAAGCCGATCCCGTCCACTCGTAAAGAATCGGAATAGCCGATCCCAAGACGACCATCAGGGTACCGCCATAAACGGCCCAAGGGACAGGTTGCAGATCGTTGGCTCGGAGCAACCCCAGCGCCTCGGAAGTTGCCAAACCCGTGACCAGCAGTAAGAGGGGCAGCAGCCATAACCCTGTGGGAGCACCCCAGGGATGCCAGTAATCCAAGCAAATAAAGCCGAGCAGCACCGAGATGATGATCAGTGCCGACAATAATCGCCAACGCAACACGAATCCACTCTCCTGGTTAATCGCTTAAATACCATCCGAACTGAGACCACCGAAACGTCGTTCCCGGTTAACAAAAGTCTGGATCGCCTGGTGTAAGTCATCTTCCATGAACTCCGGCCAGCACTTTTGAGTAATCCATAGTTCGGCATAACTGATTTGCCACAACAAGAAGTTACTAATACGCATTTCTCCGGCCGTGCGGATCAGTAAATCCGGTTCCGGCATCTGGGCCGTATAGAGTGACTGGGAAATCCGTTCTTCCGTAATATCGTCCGGTTCTAACTTGCCTGTTTTTACCTGGCGCGCAAGTTCCCGGACTGCATCTACGATTTCTGCCCGACCACCGTAATTGATCGCCAGGCACAAGCGAGTCTTTTGGTTATCTGCACTCATGCGAATCGTGGTTTCCATTTGTTTCCACGTCTGTTCTGGAATTCCGTCTCGACGACCTATCACGTGCACTTGAATCTGGTTTTCCATGATCGTGCGACGTTCTTCGATCATATACTGTTCCAGTAAGTGCATCAGGAAATCCAGCTCCTGCTGCGGTCGTTTCCAGTTTTCGCTGGAAAGACAAAAGAGCGTCAGTTGTTCGATTCCCAGGCGGACACACTCTTCGACGGTCCGGCGAACACTGGCAACTCCCATCCGGTGACCTTCGATACGCGGCAACTGTTGCCGTTGGGCCCAGCGACCATTGCCATCCATGATGACGGCAATATGCCGAGGCAGTCGACTCGCGTCTATTTCACTCAGCTGACCATTGGCTGTCGTCGACATAGGCACCTTGTACCCTCGTCTAAGTCGCGAAAAAGAGCAGGCTGCCCTTCTGGAAACGTTCAGTTTGGCTGATCCGCTCCAAAAGGCAAGTTCAGTACCGGATGTTTTTATTCGTCCGAGGTGAATATGGTCTGTTCGCGGTCGGGACCGACCGAAACCACAGCCACCGGTCGCTGAATCAACTCGCTGATACGGTCAAGATAGCCCCGAGCACCTGCCGGTAAATCCTCTAAGGTACGAATGCCCGTCACATCCTCTTCCCAACCAGGGATTGTTTCATAGATGGGCTGAACCCGTCGCAAGTCCTCTGAGTGACTGGGCACGTAATCAATCTGCTGGCCGTCTAATTCGTAAGCAATACAGATCTTCACTTCAGGCAGCAGGCTCAGGACATCAAGCATCATTACCGAAAGGGCATCGATGCCACCAAGTCTTGCCGTGTAGCGAACTGCGACCGCATCAAACCAGCCGCAGCGGCGGGGACGACCGGTCGTTGTACCGTATTCCTTGCCTAACTCCCGAATTCGATCACCGGTGGCATCCTCCAACTCGGTCGGGAAAGGACCACCACCGACACGCGTGGTATAAGATTTTACCACGCCAAAGACTCGGTTAATCCAACGACCAGCGATTCCGGAGCCGGCGGAAACACCGACTCCCGAACTGTTACTGCTGGTAACAAAGGGATAGGTGCCGTGATCAATATCTAGCAGTGATCCTTGGGCACCTTCGTAGAGGATGTGACGATCTTGTTCGACAGCATCGAGCAAGTAGGTGGTCGTATCGGCAACAAATGGCTCCAGTTGTTCGGCATAGCCACGGTAGTCCTGGGCAATCTGTACTGCATCCAATGGAGCGACTTCACCGTTGACTGAAATACTGGCCAGGATCTGATCTTTCGCGGCTACAATCCGTTGCACCTTTTCATCGAAACTCTCACGATACAAATCGCCCAGTCGGACGGCGAACGAGCGGCCCACTTTGTCACGGTAACAGGGACCAATTCCGCGTAGCGTGGTTCCAATTGTCTCCCCGTTGACTGGACGATCATTGAGAACGCGATCTTCTTCCAGGTGCCAGGGAAATACCACGTGGGCACGATCGCTAATCATCAAGCGACCATCAAGTTTTATACCACGCTGCTCCAATCCACGGATCTCATCCAAGATAGTTGGCGGATTAAGGACCACCCCGGGACAAACAAGATTCATGGCTCCGGCGTTAAGAATGCCGCTGGGGATGTGATGTAACTTGTAAGTCTCATCACCAATCACCACGGTATGCCCTGCATTGGCACCACCCTGATAACGAACCACAATATCATGCTTGGCTGTCAGAATATCAACGAGTTTGCCTTTGGCTTCGTCACCCCACTGCAGACCAATTACACACGTTCCAGGCACCGCTATTCTCCCTCTCGCAGCATTGCAGAATTCCAAACGAACCAGTCTATGCCCTGATCCCCCGGGTGGTCAAGCGTTCGTTAGCAGTTACCGCCAATACGAACCGCTACAATCCGACAGGCATCCCAATTGACCCCGGGCAAAACGAGTGTTAGATTGGCTAACTGTTGAACTGCACGGTTAACACTGCCCGGGTGGCAACCGTGACTACCATGTTCTTTATTAAAGTGCAGGGCGAAGGAACTATTCCTGTAGCCACGGTCCCCGCTGACCTCCAACTCTGCCGTCCAGAGTAGTGGTCTTCACTGGATCTGCCGCTATTGCCCGTTTGAATTCAGAAAATCGGGAGTTGATGTTATGGCCAAGTCGATGGTTCAATCGTTGATCGAATCAGGAGTACATTATGGGCATCGGTGTAGTCGCTGGAACCCGAAAATGGCTCCCTATATCTACGCTCGCAAGAACCAAATTCACATTATTGATATCCGCGAGACCATTCGCGGATTATTGCGAGCCAAGAAGTATATAACTCAAGTTGCCAGTAAAGGCAGCCTGGTCCTGATCGTAGGGACCAAACGACAGGCCAGCGGTACTGTCGAACGAGAAGCTCAACGGTGTGGTATGCCCTTTGTCAGCCAACGCTGGCTGGGTGGCGCCCTGACTAACTTCCGAACCGTTCGCAGTCGCTTAGGACGACTGGAAGAACTGGAAGAACTTCGCTCCGGTGATCAACTGGATCAATACTCGAAAAAGATGCAGTCCTCCTTGAATCGTGAATATCGCAAAATGTATCGCAACCTGAATGGCCTGCGATCCATGAACCGACTGCCTGAGTGTGTTGTCGTCATCGATCCCAACAAGGAAAAGAATGCGATCCGTGAAGCACGCAAGCTCGGAATCGCAACCATTGCCCTGATCGATTCCGACTGCGACCCTGACACTGTCGATCTTCCCATCCCGGGAAATGATGATGGAATCCGTTCCATCGAAGTAATTCTGCAACATATTAGTGAAGCCGTGCTGACTGGTAACCCACAAGCCGCCGTGGCCCAGCAGGAAGCTGCCGCCGAGCAGGAAGCTGCCGCCGAGCAGGCCGCTGCCGCAAAACCGCCTGTCGCCGTCGTCACCGAAGAAGCGACCTAAGAAGCGACCGAAGAAGCGACCGAAGAAGCGACCGAAGAAGCGACCGAAGAA
>JAYGDG010000657.1:0-4743 GCA_046583015.1 Pirellulaceae bacterium
CTTTTCGGGAGGTGCAGCCCGGTTGCCAGGCCCCGGCAACAAGAACAAGCATGCGAGAGCAACCAAAGATACCTTAGCGTGAGCCATTCTGTCGATCCTCTGCAATTCACAAAAAAGCGGCTCGCTTTTCACTTGAAAAACGAGCCGCCTGAATTTCTATCCATTCAAGCCAGCTGGCATGAACAGATTGTCGCACTTTAAGCCTAGTTCAAGATCTTCGCCGTACTCTTGATGACTTTTTCAACATCCTTCTCACTCAACGGTGCCTTGCCAAAAGCCACGTTGGCTTTGACTTGTCGACCTAACCACATCAAGACCGTTACATCAGCATCACGTGAGATACGATAGTTAGGCGGTCCTTCTTCCGTCTGGAAGACGGTCAGGGGCGTATTGGTGATCTTGTGTTTCTTGGCAAGAGCCTGCAGTTTCTTTTCTGCGGCAGCCGGGTCATCCCCCAGATACACGACAAAGGCTCTCATCTTCTTGTTCGAGTTCTTCGCAACGGTGTTGTCAATTTGCTTGACCAAACTGGCCAAGTCGTCGGTGATTCTTCGTGTAAAGACACTAACCACCGGGCTTCGACCGTACCGTCAGCGATAACAGAGCGACTTGCCCTTGTTCGGGCCCGTGCAATCCTTGACGTTGAAGGCGCCGGCAGAATCGCCCACCTGCAACCCAGACTTAAGTTCTTCGCCCATGGTCGGGGCACTAAGTAGTGCTGCCACGATTAGAGCAGAAGGAATCATGATGTTCCGCATACTCGTCTCCTCACCCGTTAGTACTAAAAAGGACCTCAATCTGGTTTAGTTTAAGTCGCCTCAGTAAGCCAGTCAAGTAAGTCAAGCCATCAAGCATTTAAAACCAGCCGCGATTGCGCCTGCTATACCAGCATATACTGCTATTCTGTTGCTAACATCGATCAAACACCTGGCCAGTGCTGACACTTGCTGACAAGTCGATAACAGAACATTGAATTCATCTCAAAACCTCCGCCAGGATGGCTTTAAGAGAACCTGCGATTCCCTGGGACAACCACTAGTTTCCCGACCGCCACTGCCTTGCCCCGCTCGACAAGGCGAGTCGTTATACTGAATCTCATTGGTAATACTTGTGTAAATCATATTAGCTGTCGTTAAGGGCGACTGGGTTCTGACCATGACGAATTCTGACAACCAGTCCGACACCATGGTATCCCAGCAGTCATTGCTGGCCCAGGCAATCGCCCAGTTCACTGAGTCGTGGGATCCGTCAGATCCCCCACCACTCGATACGTTCCTGGCCACGATCACCACTTCCTTGCCATTGCAGGAAGAAACCATCCGCAGGCTAATGATTGAATTAGTTCAAATCGATCTACGTCAGCGCTGGAGTTCGGGGAATCTGGCCGGAAACACAACGGATGCCGTTACAGTTGTCAGTGATACGCAATCGACGATTGCTGCACAAAACAGTCCCCCCGCCGATCATTGGCTGCTGGAACAATACGCGGAAGTTCTTCCGCAACTCGGCTCTCCAAAGGACTTCCCCTTGGAGTTGATCATTACGGAGTACCGGGCGCGGCGCCGCTGGGGAGGTCATCCGCAAGTGGACGAGTATGCTGAGCGTTTTCACCGCGATATCGACAAGTTAAAGCGGGTCTTAGCCCATGTCGAAAAAGACCTCGAACCCGAGGGAATGTCTCTTAACCAGGAAGCGACGGGAACCACGTCGTTCATCACACCCCTGGAGATGGGTGGTGACTTCGGATCTTACGAATTACTGGAAGAAATTGCCCGCGGCGGTATGGGCGTGGTTTTTAGAGCTCGCCAAAAGGGACTAAACCGGATTGTGGCTATCAAGATGATCCTCTCCGGCCAACTGGCAACCGAACATGATATTGAACGATTTCACACGGAAGCGGCAGCAGCCGCACATCTGCAACACCCCAATATCGTCTCTATCCATGAAGTGGGTTCTGTAGACGGACAGTATTTTTTCTCAATGGAATACGTCGCTGGATTCAGTCTCGATGTCGTGATCAACATGAAACCCCCGACCATTATCCAGGCAGCCCGTTGGACAAAAACTCTAGCCGAAGCAATTCATTATGCCCACCAGCAGGGAATCCTGCATCGCGATCTAAAACCCTCAAACATCATGATTGACGAACAGCAAGATCCACGCATCACAGATTTTGGGCTCGCCAAACGGATTCAAGCGGACAACAAGCTTACCTCGACCGGTCAAATCATGGGGACTCCCAGTTACATGTCCCCGGAACAAGCCGATCCCACGAAGCAAACCATCGGCCCGTCATCGGATATCTACTCACTGGGATCCATCCTTTACGAGTTACTGACAGGTAAGCCACCCTTTGCCGGCAGCTCACCTCTCAAAACAATCAACCTGATGATGGAAACAGAACCTGTTTCTCCACGAGTGCTGAACCCACAGGTGAACCGCAACTTGGAAACCATCTGTTTAAAATGTCTCGAAAAACAACCGGCCCGACGTTATCGAAGTGCGCTGGTCCTGGCCGAGGAATTGGAACGGTTCATCCAGCACGAACCGATCCTCGCCCGCCCGGCAAACACGATGGAGAAGTTTTGGCGATGGTGTCGTCGCAAACCCCTGGTTGCTACGCTCAGCGGTGTGGCCATTCTGCTAACCCTCCTGCTGGCGATCGCTGGCCCACTAGTCGCCTGGCGTCAACAAGCGCTACGACAAACAGCAGATCTGGCCAGCAATACTGCCATCAATAACGCCAGAAAGGCAAGAGAACAGGCCGGCCAGGCACAAGCGGCACGTCAACTGGCCAGTCAAAACCTGCAACTGGCTCAACGAAATCTCTACAATGCGCACATGAATCTGGCTTTCAATTCATGGCAGGATGCGAACGTCCCCCATGTATTGAACCTGTTGAAGCAGCATGTTCCCCACGGAAACGAGCCTGACCTGCGTGAGTTTGAGTGGCACTACCTGGACCGTCTCTGCCATGCACAACTGCTGGTCATGCAGGGAGGGCCACTCGTTAGTCAACTCGCTTACAACCCTGATGGGAAGCGGCTCGCATCGGCCAGCGGTGACACCACCATTACTATTTGGGATGCTCAAACTGGCAAGCCACTGCATGTCTGCAAAGGGCATCGTCAGCCCGTCGACAGCATCGCCTTCAGCCCAGATGGCAGCCAGTTAGTTTCAGGGTCGGATGACTATTCCATTCGGATCTGGAACGTGGCTGACGGGACCGAGTTGCGCAAACTAATTGGACACAAGCGCGCCGTACTGGACGTGGCCTTCAGCCCAGATGGACAGTCTATCGTCTCCTGCAGTGAAGATTGGACAATCCGTGTTTGGAATGCCACTACTGGCAAAGTGCTAAAAACACTGCAGGGGCACAAATTCCCCGTTCAGCAAATAGGGCTGACAGCAGACGGCAAACAGATCGTCTCCGGATCGCTCGACCATACCTTACGGATCTGGGACCTGGAATCTGCGGAAGAAATCAAGTCGATCCAGATTCCCCCGGGTGACATTCAGAGTTTTTCCTTCGATCCCTCGGCAAAAGTAGCAGCCGTGGCCCTTAAAACAGAGAGTAACCACAAGATCCTGACGTGGGACTTGGAAACCGGGGAAAATCTCCCTGAACTGCTCGGGCATACCGGCATCATCCATCACGTAACATTTAGCAATCATGGCAACCGGTTAGCTTCCGGCAGTGAAGATCGACAGATCAAGGTCTGGGATGTAAATCAAGGAAAGGAGCTGTTTACGGTACTAGGACATACTGAACCCGTTTTCAATACAACCTTTAGCCCTGATGACAAACAAATAGCTTCCGGAACGCTGGCTGGAAAAATCCAAGTTTGGAGAACCAATCAGCAACAAGACAACTTGCAGTTCGAAAAAATCACACCTACCCGCATCCACCAGGTAGCCTTTAGCCCTGATGGAACCTACCTGGCCTCCGCCGCCGCAGATCAGACGGTGAAATTATGGGACAGCTTTACCGGGAAACTCCTTCGAACCTTTGAGGGTCACAGCGGATCCGTGAACAGTCTCGTTTTCCTTAACGATGGCAAACAACTGGTCTCTGGAAGTTCAGACAATACCTTGCGCACCTGGGATGTAGCCACCGGTACAAACCAGCAAACATTGACTGAAAATGGTTTTCAACTCCGTCAAGTTGCTGTCACGGCCGACGGCAAACAACTCGTTACCGTCAGCAACGATCGCACTGTCAAACAATGGAATCTAGCGGACGGTAAGCAGTTGTCCCGCATTCCGTTTCCCACGATCAGTAAGTCCGTTTTTGGTGGCCTAAGCCACCAGGGTGACCTGCTGGCCGTTGCCAGTGGTAACAACACCGAGGTCATCAATCTCTGGAAACTGGGTGAGCCACGGCCAAAGCATCGCATCAACACGGGACATCCCATTGCAGGACTGGCCTTCAATCCGAGCAGTAGCCTGCTCGCATCAGTTCATCAAAATAACGAAATACAGATTTGGAGCGTTCAAGATGGTACCGAGTTGCTGACGCTTCAAGGACATTCTCAGCCCATTGTCCAGCTGATCTTCAGTCCTGTCGGAAACCGGATGGCAACGGCCAGCGAAGATCAGACTGTCAAAATCTGGGATACCAAAACCGGCGAAGAAATTCTCACCTTACGTGGACATCAACAGACCGTGACCAGTCTTAGTTTTAGTCACGATGGACGGCGACTCGCTTCCGCTGACAACCAGGGAAGCATCCATATCTGGGAT